>NZ_JBQHQR010000005.1:0-254202 GCF_052067195.1 Clostridium sulfidigenes
TGAAAGTTATTTAAGATATAGGTAATTCTATTGAACCGCCGTGTACCGAACGGTACGCACGGTGGTGTGAGAGGACGGAAAATAAAATAATTATTTTCCTCCTACTCGATTGTGTAATGGATGAGAAGCAACTCAGATATGGGGAACTTACTGGTGTTATTTCTATATAATGATAAGAAGAGGGAGTTTACAGTTTAGATTCTAGATTTTATCATTAATTTTAAGAGGAGAAGTTAATATGAACATAGATTTTCATGTCCATGGATTGTTGAGTAAAAGAAAAGATTTTAATGAGAGATTTTTTAATGAGGAAATTGAATATGCAAAGCAATGTGAATTAAGTGGAATAATTATGTGTGAACATTTTAATGCTATAAATTTTAAAGAAATATATAAATATCTTGAAGAAAACTATGAATACAAAGATCATAGGTATTTAGTTAAAGGAGTTTCTGTTTTTCCTGCTATGGAAGTGAGCATAAAGGATAAGGGACATGTTGTTTTAGTAGGAAGGAGAGAGGCTATATTAGAGATTCATGAAAGGCTAGAACCTTATATGAATAGAGAAAACTTAGTGGAATTTAAAGAGTTATTAGATTTAGCTGATGAGTATGGATGTTTAAAAATAGGAGCACATCCTTTTAGAAGAGGACATAGGTTATGTAATCATCCTGAAGAACTATTAAAGAGATTAGATGCTATAGATTTAAATGCTAAAGATATATTCAAAAAAGGTGAAGAAGAGGTAAGAAGAGAGTTATATGAATTATCTAGTAAAATAGGAGTTAATGTAATTACAGGTAGCGATAGTCACACTCCATTACAATTGGGTGGGATATATACTAAACTAGACAATCCATGTTATACCATAGAAGAGCTTAGATTAGCTATAACTAGTGAAGGTTATTCTATAAAAATAGAACCCTCCTTAAATTTTAGAGTATACACTTCTAAAATATTAAAAAGATATTTGATTGCTAGAACAGGTTATAACAAAGATATGGAGTTTACTATATAAATAGAGTTCTTAGGGAAGATATTAATTAGAAAGGATTAGTAGGTGAAGTTTATAATGAAAGAATTTTAAAGAGAGAGGATTAATATGGGGTGTTTTTTGTGTAAAATTAAGAAAAAGAGGAAAAAACAAAAGAAAAGAAATAATAAATATATATCAATAGAAGAAAGATTAAAAGCTGATGAAGAAAAAGAGAAAAGAGAGGAAAGGGAAGAAGAAATAAGAGAGAGAGAGGAGTTAACAAGAGAAATTCTAGAAGAATATATTTTAGATATTATAGAAGATGAAGTAGATAAAAGAGGTGGAATTGAAGGGTTAGATGGAGAAACTATAAGTGATATTTTAAGTTACTACATTGCTAATGATCCTAGATTTCAGATTAAATTACAAAAGGAATTACGAAGAAAAGGAAAAAGATAATTAGAGGGCTATATAGAAATTAATAAGCTTCTAATAGGCAAAATAACTTGGAGATAATTTCCTTTGTCCTTTTGGATGATATACTCATATTAAATAGTATAAGAAAATTTAATATGAGTATATATTATAAGCTTGTATAGACTTATATTAAATAGTGTATAGATCTGAGATTAGATAAATATAGGATGAATAAAAATACATAGTATGACAAGAAAATGTAGATATTATAGGGAAAAAAGTGGTAGAATAAGGTGAAGATGAATTATTGGGAATAAATATGGGGGAAAAATATGGGGTTAGCTGAATTGTACTTACAGAATATGCCATGGTCTGCATGGATTGCAGACAAAGATAAAAAAATTATATTTATTAACAAGGCTTTTGAAAGAAAATACAATGTCAATTTAGAGGATGTAAAAGGTAAGAACTATGAAGGAATCTTTCCGGATGAAGTAGTAAGCGTATATAATAAAAAAACAAAGGAAAGCTTAAAGAAGCTACAAATAGATGCATATGATAAGACTACTAGAGAGATAAAAGAAGAGTGTTATGCTTTTCCAATTACAGATGAAGAAGGTCAAACTAATGCTATAGGTGGAATTATTGTAAATGTTGAAGATGAAAAAAGAAGAGAAATGGAGCTTCAAAATCAAAAGAGCATTCTCAGAACTATTATAGATGCATTACCAGAAGCTATTTTTTATAAAGATAAAGATTCAAGATTCATCGGATGTAACAAAAACTTTAGTGATTATTATAAACAATTTGGAGTAGATGATGTAATTGGAAAAAGTGATTTAGAAATTTATCCAGATAAAGAAGTTGCAGAGAATTTTATTAAAATTGATAAAGAAATAATGAAAAATAAACAAGCAAAATATATTGAAGGAATGACGCTAGACATTAGTGGGAATAGAGTTATAGAAGAAAGTTTTAAAGCTCCTGTTATAAATGAAGATGGAGAAGTATGGGGAATTGTTGGGCTAGCTAGAAATATCACTAGCCAAAAAAAATTAGAGGATAGGCTTAGATATTTGAGTTATAATGATGCTTTAACTGGAATATATAACAGAACTTATTTTGAAGAAAAAATTCGAGAATTAAATAATGAGCAGCACCTTCCTTTAGGAATAATTATGGGAGATGTGAATGGTTTAAAGTTAGTTAACGATTCCCTAGGACATCTAGAAGGAGACAAGTTATTAAAAAGCATAGCAGGAGTTCTTAATAAAGCTTGTGGTGATAAAGGTTTTGTCTTTAGATGGGGCGGAGATGAATTTATGATACTTCTACCAAATTGTAATGAATATTCTTGTGAAAGAATGGTAGAAAAAATAAGAAGTGAGTGTAAGAAGGATGATTATAGTTACATTGAACTTAGCATTGCCCTTGGTGAAGTTGTTAAGCACTCTCTAGAAGAAAATATTGATAAGTGCATTAAAGAAGTGGAAGAGAGAGTGTATAGGCAAAAACTCTTAGAACATAATAGTGTTAGGAGTTCTATGATGAACTCGTTAAAAAAGAGTTTAGAAGCTAAGAACATGGAAACAGAAGAACATACTGAAAGAGTAGAATCTTACGCATTGGAAATAGGAAAGAGATATGGTTTTAAGAGTTCCCAAATGGATGAATTAATGATAATAGCTAGACTACATGACATTGGGAAAATTGCTATAGAGGAAGATATACTTTTAAAACCAGGTCCACTTACAACAAATGAATTTGAAGTGATGAAAACTCATGCGGAGAAGGGGTTTAGAATAATCAATGCTTCTAGTGAAATAATTAATGTGGCAAAATGTGTTTTAACTCATCATGAAAAATGGGATGGAAGTGGATATCCTTTAGGCATTGCAGGAGAAGAAATACCGCTTATGGCAAGAATTATTGCTATTGCTGATGCCTATGATGTAATGACCCATGATAGGGTATATAGAAAGGCTATGAATAAAGAAGAGGCTATTAAAGAATTAAAGAGATGTGCAGGTACGCAATTTGATCCAGAACTAGTAGAGCTATTTTTAAAATGTTTAGATAACAATGAAGAAAAAAATGATTAAGAAATAAAGGGTTGAGAAGTAGCAAAACACCTTAATAAAGGGTGATGTTGAATAATACTTCTTGCCCTTTTTATTTTTGATTTATATTAGATATATATCTAATTGGTATTGACAATTATCTAACATAATCATAAACTAATAATAGGAAAAAAATTTAATAATATATAAATTATGTAAGGGAGGTATAGTTATGGATTTAGCTGTAGAAAAGAAAAAAATAGGATATAAGGACATACTTATGGATAAAAATTTTTGCTTATTTATCATTGGTAATCTGATTTCAAGATTTGGGGATTCTATTGATACCATTGCTTATGGATGGATGGTATATGAGATTACAGGCAGTACTGCGTTAATGGCTTTAATTTTTGGGGTTAATGCTATTCCAACAATATTGCTTCAACCTATTGCTGGTGTGTTTGTAGACTATAAAAAGAAAAAAAATGTAGTTGTCATTTGTAATTTAGGAAGAGCCACTGTAGTAACTATCACAGCATTGATGTTTATCTTTGACATACTTAAGCCATATCATTTATTTATATTTACCTTCATGAATTCTACCTTTGAGTCCTTTGAAGGACCAGCAGCAATAGCAGCCTATCCACTAATTATTGAAAAAGAAAAGTTTGCCTATGCAAGAGCAGTACAATCTACTTTATCTAGAATTGTGGAGTTAGTTGGTCTTGCAGTGGCGGCTGGAATCATTGCAGTTATTGGTATTGGTGGCGGAATGATTGTTAATGCAGTTAGTTTTTTTCTCTGTGGAATATTTATGGCTATGGTTAGATATAAAGAAGAGATTTTAAAGAAGCAACAGTTAAATATGAAGGGGTACTTTGTAGATTTAAAGGATGGATTTATCTATTTAAAGACTAGTAAAGTTTTGATGTCAATAACCATATTTGCCGCATTAATTAATTTATTTATGATACCTTTTAACACTTTAGGAGTTGCATATGTAAATGAGGAGTTGTTAAAGGGTCCTGAGGTAGTTGCAATGATTAGTTTTAGCTTAACTACAGGGATGCTTATTGGTGGTGCTATATATCCTAAAATAGCAGAAAAATTTAAAGGAATTAATTTATTTATACTTTCAGGGGTAATCATAGGAATTGCATATTTATCTTTAGCATTTGTACCTATGATAGGTGTTGATTTAGTCCTTTATGGAACTATCATTTTATTAGCCTTTTTATTTGGCGCATCTGCTAGTATATTTATGATGATAGTAAATATAACTTTTATGCAAAAAACAGAACAACAATATTTGGGAAGGGCAGCAGGAATACTTAATTCATTATGCATGGCAGCTACACCAGTAGGATCGTTAGTAGTAGGGAGTCTTTGTGTATTCTTAACCACAGCTCAACTATTCTTAATATTCGGAATAGGTACAGTGGTATTATTCCTATGTCAACGTTATAATAAAAGCATGCAAGAAATTTAAGTGACAATCTAAATATTTGATTTAGTTATTGGAACTTACTCATCTGAAGGACGAGAGAAGGAGTTTCATATGAAATATATAGTAGAGAATAACATTAATTTAATTGAGGAAGTGAAAAATACTCTTTATTTTATAGTTAATGAAGAAAAAATAGTTAACAAGCTGAAGGACAGTTTTAAAAAGTATGACCAAGATGTAGATAAATATATAAATAAGGATTTAAAAAACTTTTTTAAATTTATCGAAAAATTTAAGACTAGAAATAAGATACCTATGGATAGACTTAAGATATTCTTTAATGATATTAGTGAAGTTCATGAAAAAACACATTGTATAGCTAGTATTTTTGTTAACAACATAACCGAGAAGGAACTAATTGAGGGACGCAATAGAATTCGCAATTTAGATTCCATGGAACTAAAGGAACTTGCTATGAAGGAAATTCTATGTCAAGATGATTATCTTAGAGATGATTTTCCTGATAAGGATGATTTATCTAGCTTAGATGCAGAAAAAGAATTTATGCCTTATCTTATAGAAAGATGTACTTTAGACAGTGAATCTAAGTGGTGGCTTACGGTTATTTCTCAAAATCCAAAGGAGTATTTAAGCGAACTTATTGATATGATTATAAATTCTATAGATGTATTTAAGGAAGCTTTTAAGGTTATGGAAAAAGAAGTAGAAAAATTTATATATGATCTTAGAGATTTAATTAAAGAAAATCCTAAATTTATCTCTGATTCCACAGGTATTAAAATCTTTGATCAGTGGGAAGATGATATTTATATCTTTCCAAGTATAATTAGATTTAATTCAGTATCATTTTTATCAACCATAAGCCCTGTTTTTAATAATAAAAGAAGAGAATATATGTACTTTGGATGGAAGTTTTATGAACTTTTGAGTGATTCTATAGGAAATGATAATGAGGAAAAAATCCTAATTGATAGATTGAAGTGTCTAAGTGATAAAAGTAAATTTAATATTATGAAGATGCTTAAGGAAAAGTCTATGTTTGGACAGGAGATTGCAGCGGCTCTTTCTCTTACTACAGCTACTGTTTCTTATCACATGAATGCTTTAATTGTAGCTAAATTAGTATATATGGAAAAGGTAGATAATAAAATTTTTTATAGTGTAGATAAAGATACTATGAAGGAATTCTTGATGGTTTTAAATAAAGAGCTTAACTAATAGCTCTTTTTTACTTTAATAATTTTACAATTTGAGATATAATTGTATACGAAGTTATTTATCTGAGCATTGTCAATATGGTTAAATGCTATGATATAAATTTAAATTCGACATAAATTAACTAAGAATGGAGTGTATTACATGGCAGTTTTAGTAACTGGAGGAATGGGCTATATCGGTAGTCATACTACTGTTGAGCTATTAAAAGAGGGGTATGAAGTTGTTATTGTAGATAACTTAAGTAATAGTAAAGAGTTAGTAAAGGATAGAATTAAGGCTATTACAGGAAAAGAGCCTAAATTCTATAAATATGATGTTTTAAACAAGGAAGATATGGACAAGGTTTTTAGTGAAAATACTATAGATTCAGTAATTCATTTTGCAGGCTTTAAGGCTGTGGGAGAATCTGTGGCTAAGCCCCTAGAGTACTACCACAATAACTTAACTAGCACTTTTGTACTTTTAGAATTAATGAGAAAATATGGAGTTAAAAATTTTGTATTTAGCTCATCAGCTACTGTTTATGGAGATGCAAAAATTATTCCAATTACAGAGGAAGCACCACTATCTGCTACAAATCCATATGGAAGAACAAAGCTAATGTTAGAAGAAATTTTAAGAGATTTATATAGCTCTGATAATTCATGGAATATAGCATTACTTCGTTACTTTAATCCAGTAGGGGCCCATGAAAGTGGAACTATTGGAGAAGATCCATGTGGTATTCCAAATAATTTAATGCCTTTTATTACAAAGGTTGCTATAGGTGAGCTTAAGGAGCTTAGTGTATTTGGGGATGATTATGACACACCAGATGGTACAGGAGTTAGAGATTACATTCACGTAGTAGATTTAGCTAAAGGTCACTTAAAAGCATTAGAAAAATTAAAAACTAATTCAGGTCTTGTAACTTATAATTTAGGAACAGGAAATGGATATAGTGTTCTTGATATAGTTAAGGCATTTTCAGAGGCTAGTGGAAGAGAAATTCCTTATAAAATTACTGCAAGAAGACCTGGTGATATTGCGACCTGTTATTCAGAACCAAGAAAGGCTAATGAAGAGTTAGGCTGGACAGCTGAAAAGGGCATAAAAGAAATGTGTGAAGACTCTTGGAGATGGCAAAGCCAAAATCCAAAAGGATATGAAGAGTAAAGTGAACTTTATATAAATAAATTGAAAGTGCTTGGCAAGACATCTTACATGAAATTAGTAAGATATTTTGAAAAGCACTTTTGTTTTCATTTTATCTTATGAAGTTGGTTCTTAATTTTTCTTCCTTTTTAGGTAAGGATATTCCGGCTTTTTTACCAGCCTCTATAGATTTTAATAGCCAAGCCATATTTTTACCAAGAGTTCTCATTGTTTGCATACCTTCAAGGTCTTGTTTTACCTCTTCTGGAGTATTGCCATGAACCATATTCCAATATTGTGAAGAAACTATTGGCATGTTTGATATAGTAAAGTATTTATTTAATTGGTCAAAGGTAGCAGAGGAACCACCTCTACGACAACTTACAATAGCAGCCCCAGGTTTATATTCAAATCCACTACCTGCATAGAAAAATCTATCCAAAAATGATGTAATCATACCAGAAGCACCAGCATAGTGAACTGGAGAACCAAAGATAAATCCATCAACATCCTTAGCTTTTTCTAAAGCAATATTAACAGTATCATCATTGAAAACGCATCTTTCACTACCACTTTTATAGCAGTGACCACACCCCATACAGCCTCTAATAGGAGCCTTGCCCACATGGAATATTTCTGATTGTATATTTTCTTTTTCTAGTTCCATTGCTATTTCACATAAAGCAGTATAAGTACATCCTTTTTCATTAGGACTACCGTTTATTAATAAGACTTTCATTTTAAAATTCCCTCCAATACAATATTATCATTAATAAATAAATTATAGCATTATTCATTTTAAAGTGTATGATTTATAAAAAGTAAATTAGATTTTTTATAATTAATATTTTTAAGATTTAAAAGAGTAAAAATGTGTAAAAGTTATAGGGATATAGTTAATAATAAGGTATAATAATTATATATTGTAAAAATATACAAAAATAATTAGTCTGATGAAGTTTACATAAAGTTATGGACAACATATTCTAAGTATAGTAAAGAACAATTAATAGAAGAGGTGAAACCTAAATTATCACAAGCAGATTTTTAATTACCAATAAATGCAAAAAAGGAACTTATAGAGTTTTATGTAAGACCAGAAATATATATAAATCAACTCTCTGAAATAAAAGATTTGAGAAGTAATGTAAAGTATATGAGTAAATGCGGTGATTTTCCAGATTGTCCATTAATAGTACTAATTGAAGACCCAGTTTATTCTATTAATGAAATGATTGAAGAAGGAATACCTAAAATAGAAGCAGAAAGAATTGAAAGATTATCACAAGAACTCTCTAGTGGGTTAAAAGAGTTATCCAGTAAGAGTGATGTAAGAGTAGTTAAAAATAGTAATCACTGTATAAATGAAACTCAACCAGATGCAATTATAGATGCAATAAAAGAATTGCTATTTACAAATTAGATATTATGTAGGAGGCAAAGCATTGGAATACATTTTAATTATATTAATATTATGGGTAATTTATAATATTACAGTTTACATTCCCGAAAAGATAAAAAACCATGAAGAAAGAATGTTACAACATTTTCAGGAGATTAATTTACGGATGAATAAGCTTGAAGAAATGATAAAGAAGCAAAATAATAATATTTAGTTAGGAGTCTTATATGGAGTGCTTATTAAGGAAATTAAGAAACCAAGAGATTTCTAATAGAATTTATGTTATTGGAATTGATGGATTAGGAGGAGCAGGTAAAAGTACAATAGTTAATTCATTAAAAGTGCAATTACAAAAGGAAAAGTATCATACTTATGTGTTGCATATTGATGACTTTATACATCCAAAACATATTAGATATGATGAGTCTAAAGAAGAAGGGGATTGTTATTACAATATACAGTGGAGATATGATTATTTAGTGAAAGAAATTTTATCACCTGTAAAAAGAGGAGATGAAATATATAAATTAATAGAGTTATATGATAAAGAAAATGATGGATATATTAAACAACAAGTTTTAATAGAACATGGTACTGTTTTGCTTTTAGAAGGGATATTTCTACAAAGAAAAGAGATAAGAAGGTATTTAGATTTTATAATTTATCTTGATGTACCACAAGAAGTTAGATTAAGTAGAGTTATAAAAAGAGATGGGTATATAGGTGGATTAAAGGATATAAAATGCAAATATGAAAGGCGTTACTTCCCAGCGGAAGAAAAATATATCTTAGATTATTCACCAATTGAAAATGCTGATTTGGTAGTAAAATAGGGAGGAGAGATGTATGAAGAGAAAATTTATACTTTGGATTGTATTTTTTCTAGTTATAACTAATATAGTATTCATTGGTACAACTATTTGGTACAAAACTAAGATGGATAAACAAGAATTTAAAGTGTATTCATTTCAGGGAGAAAACACAGATATAAGAATAACTGATGGATTAATTATTATGTCTCCTAATAAACATATAGTTAGTGGCGGTAATATACAGTATATAGGAAGCAAAGAAGAACAAATTGAATCATATTCTGAAAGTATCTATTTAGATAAAGAAGGAGATAAAGATGTAGTTTTATTAAAAACAGTTTCAATGGAAATGGACAATAAAGGAATATCTTTATCTGATGAACTTTTGTTAAATAAAAGTATAGGAGAAATCAGTTCACAACAATTATTCAATGAAGAACAATTGGGTCTTATTAAGAATAATCTTTATTTCAGCCTTCGATATTCAACAGTTGATGGAGAAATAGAAAATTCCATAATTATGTTAAATGTAAAAGAATTTAATATGAAGGAAAATAAATAAGTATTTTAAATTAAGAAAGGAATCTATAGATGGAGATAGATAATAAGATAATAATAATTTCTATTATAAATGTTATTTTAATATTTTTAATTTTAATAGCTATATATAAAGGCATAAAATGGTGTAAAAACTTTGTTAATAGAAATAAAGAAATAGATGAAAAGCTAGATATTATTTTAAAAAAGTTGAACAATGAGGATAGCAACAGTATTTAATTTAGAATCGTAATTATTTATACACAGAAACAATGAAAATGTTTACTGTGGGCTTGGAGGAAATTTATAATGAATATGAACAACATTAAAGCTATTTTATTTGATTCGGGAAGAACCTTAAATGCACCTAGGACAGGACATTGGTTTATTACACCTAACTTCTTTAATATTATTAATGAAACAAGTTTTCAATATACAGAAGATCAATTAAGTGAAGCAATGAATAAAGCCTGTGATCATATTAATAAAATGTTATTAGTAAAAACAGAAGAAGATGAATTTGCGATGTTCAAGGAGTTTTATGAAATAGTACTAAAAGAAATAAAGTATGCGAGTATAAATGAGGAAATAATTAATTCTTTGGCAAGTGATAATGTATATAATGATGATAAATTTTATTTTTTTGATGATGTGGAACCTGGGCTACAAAGATTAAAAGATAAATATATTTTAGGGGTTGTCTCAGATACATGGCCATCCTTAGAAAGAGTATTTATTAATAAGAGTCTAAGAAAATATTTTTCTACATTTGTTATGTCATCAATTTATGGCTCCTATAAAGCTGAAAAGGTACTTTTTAAAATAGCTATTGAAGAAATCGGAGTAAAACCAGAGGAAGTAATTTTTATAGATGATAGTGAATCAAATCTTATTGCGGCAGAAGATTTTGGTATGATTCCAATTCTAATTGATAGATATGATAGGAATGATATTGAAAGTAAGTACCCTATAATTAAATCTTTAAATGATTTAAATTAGTAGAGGGTTCTATGATTAAACTAATGGCAAGGTAGTATTTAACTACGGAATGGGGAACGAAGATGAAGATATTAATAGGACAACCACTACATGAAAATGGGCTTAAGCAGATTAGTAATGAAATAATAAATAATAGAGAAGTTGATATTGTACTATATCCTGAAGGGTATTTAGCTAATGAAGAATTATTAAAGGATGTTTGTAACATTGCAAAAGAATATAGAGTGATGATTATTACGTCTTATAGAATGAATAACAAAGATAGAGCAGTAATAATCAATAATCATGGAGAGAAAATATTAGAGAGAGTTAAAACACCACCAGATGATAATGAGAAATTATATAATCCTTTAGTGGTTAATTATAATAAAATGAATATTGGTTATTTACTATGTATGGAAATTTTGAAAGGTGTTAGAGATTTACAAAGAGTTAATGAAACTATAAACTTTATTGCTCATCCAATTGGTGTAGGAATGTTTAGTGATGAACAATTTCAACAGTGGATAACAGAGGCGAAAAATATTGCTAGAATCTATAAAACCATTGTAATTGGAACAAGTCATGCAGATGGTTCATATAGAAATTGTGGTATATCTATTCCTATTTCCTATTGCATAGATAGTAATGGAGAAGAAATATTTATATCTAAAGCTGATACTAGAACTCGAATTGTTGATATAGATAGAAAAGAAGTTAAGACTTTTTAATATGGACATTTTTAGTACCTTTTATAGATGGTGATTTAACATTTAATTTTATAGGCAATGAAATTTTTAAGACTAGGATAATTGTTTTTGCAATTATTAGTCATTGTTTAACTCGTACAAGTTTATGTACTACAGTTGAAAATATACCTGAATGCAAGGAAGAAAATGGAGGGAAGTATATGGACGTTTCACATATTGTTGAAAGAATTAATGAACTTTTTAATGTAACAAGTAAGGAAATCTTTTCTAATGAATCTGGGATCACATATCATGCAGGTAAAAAAGTTAAAAAATTAGGATACTGTGTTAACCTAACCCTTGAAACTATAGAGGAAGCAAGAATTCATGGAGTTGATATGATGGTGACACATCACGATGCATGGGATGAAATATATGGATTAAAAGAGGCATGCAGAGAGAGATTGGAAGAGTATGGTATAAGTCATTACTATAATCACTTGCCACTTGATGACTGTAACTTTGGAACAAATGATAGTCTATTAAAAAAATTGAATTTAGAAAATGTTAAAAGAACCCACCAATGGGAAGGATTATATTTTGGTAGAGTGGCAGAATATGATGAAGAAATTGAGTTTAATGAATTAGTAAAAAAAATTGAAAATCTACTTGAAGAACCAGTTAAATCTTGGAAGTTTAATGACGAAAAAGTGAAGCGGGTAGGTTTAGTCTGTGGTAATGGAGGGCCAACAGATTGCCTTAAGGAAGCCGTCGAAAATAAGTGTGATGTATACATTACAGGTGAATGTAATTTGTATACCATTCAATATGCTCAGTTTAAAGGGATAAATCTTATCATCGGTAGTCATACTTTCACTGAGTTCTTTGGAATTCAAAGTTTAGCATTAAAATTGAATGAGAATATAAAAGAACTTGAAATAGTGAGACTTAATGAAGAGCATTATGAAGCAAATATAAAATAAGTAGGGGTAAGGTGTACTACATTAGATGTGTAAAGGAGGTATAAATCTATGTCAATTAGAACAAAAGTTATTGTTATTGAGCCTTATAATGAAAAATGGAAGTTAGAATTTGAAAAAATAAGGGACATGCTAGATTCTTATATTGGAGATTTAGTTTTATCAATTGAACATGTTGGAAGTACTTCAGTGGAAGGGCTCTCTGCAAAACCTATCATCGATATAGATGTGGTTATGGATAGTTATGATAATTTCCCTGAAATAAAGAAGAGGTTAGAAGAAGCTGGATATCATCATGAAGGGAATTTAGGCATTGAAGATAGAGAGGCTTTTAGTTATGTGAAAAATAGATTTATGCCATATCACTTATATGTATGTCCTAAAGATGGTAAAGGATATTTAGAGCATATTGCATTAAGAAATCATCTTAGAACAAATAGAGATGCACTAGAGGATTATGCAGCATTGAAAACAAAGCTAGCTAAAGAATATAGATACGATGCTGATACTTACTGCGAGAGAAAGACAAAATTTATTCAGAAAATCTTAAATAAGACACTATACTCTAATAAGTCTTAGAGTTACTAATTATAAGAAATAGAGGATATGAAATGCTAAGATTAGAACTAATTAAAAAAGAAGATTTATATAAAATTGTGGAATGGAATAGGAATAAATCTGCTAATGATCTATTGCAATGGGCTGGACCTTTATATGAGTATCCATTAACCCTTTCTCAAGTAGAAAAGTATTTCTTAGATGAGAAAAATAAGGAAGTGGTGGATACCTACATATATAAGATAGTTAATATTAGTACAGAAGAAATTATAGGAACAGTGGAGCTGCGTGAAATAGATAGAGAAAATAAGATTGCTAGAGTATGTAGATTTTTAATTGGAGAAGAAAAGGAAAGAGGTAGAGGCATAGGTGCTTTGGCATTAAAGGAAATCTTAAGAAGTGGATTTGAAGATAGAGGATTTGAGAAAATAACTCTTGGAGTTTTTGATTTTAATAAGGGTGCAGTTAGATGCTATGAAAAGGTTGGTTTTGTAATAGAAAAATTATTAAAGGATGTAAGAAAGGCTAAGGACGGTTATTGGAGCCTATATGAAATGTCAATTTTAAAATCTAAATGGACAAACGAAAATAATTAAATGTTGTACCACTCTGCTACCAATATATTGAGATTACACAACTGTTATAAAAAGTGCCCAATGCTAATTAGCATTGGGCACTTTTTATCTGGTGACTACCAGCTCTAATACTCCCATCTCTTCAAAGTGGGAGTAAAGAGCTGATACGTCCCTGGATAACGATTTCCCCTAAAGGACAACGACTTCTAAGTATCAAAATATGATACTAAGAAGTCTGTTAGTAAGTATCAAAAATACTGATACTAAGAAATCTGTTTATATGCATTTCTTCAATTATTACATAAGTTTAAATAGAAAGATCTAATTAATTTAAATCAGTGTTATCTTCATCCTTTTCTTCAGTATTTAATAAACCAGCATCTAAATATTCACTTCCAAAGGAATGCATCATTTCTAGAATTGGTATGATTTCTTTACCAACTTCAGTTAAACTATATTCAACTTTAGGTGGGACTACAGGATATACTTTTCTAGATATAAGCTTATCTTCTTCTAAACTTCTCAATTGTGAAGTTAGCATTTTTTGAGTTACCTTAGGTAACCTCTTTTTAATATCACTAAATCTCAAGGTACCATAACTTAAGTACCATAAAATTAATAATTTCCATTTACCAGATAGAAGATTTTGTACCACCACCATGGGGCACGTAGAGTACTTAGTTCATTGATTCCTCATATGACATTCTTCATGTCTAGGAAATATGCATAGCAAATTCTTATCCATTATATTCACCGTCCTAATAGTATATTTATAATATTATAGTATAAAAAAGTAACTACATATAAAAAAGTCTATAACATACTCTGCATTATACCATGAATTTTATATATGTTAAATTTCAAATCCACTATTAACATTATTATAAGATTTTCTAATATTATTTATTAATATATTAGTATCTTTTATGATACTATGTCACAAAAAGTATAGTTAATGAGAATAAAGTGCCTACTTCCTAGAAAGATATTTTGTGATTATAATAAAGTTAAATTAAGAGATAGAAAAAACAGATTAAAAAAATATAAAACATTATGAGAATGTACAAGGAGGATTTACTATGAATATAAAATTACAAGAAAAATATCAACTATATATTGATGGTCAATGGAGAGAGGCTTCTGATGGAGGCGTATTGAAAACTTACAATCCTGCTAATGGAGAATTCTTAGCTGAAATAGCAGATGCTACAGAAAAAGATGTAGATGATGCAGTTAAAGCAGCTGAAAGAGCTTTCATAACTTGGGGAAAAACAACAGTTGCTGAAAGAGCAGATGTGTTAAACAAAATTGCAGATGTCATTGATGACAATGCAGAGTATTTAGCTACTATTGAAACTATGGATAACGGAAAACCAATTAGAGAAACTACAGGAGCTGATATACCTCTTGCAGCAGATCACTTTAGATATTTTGCTGGAGTTATTCGTTCAGATGAGGGTAGCTCAACAATGCTTGATGAAAATACTTTAAACATAATATTAAGAGAACCAATTGGGATTGTAGGACAAATAGTACCTTGGAACTTCCCATTCTTAATGGCTGCATGGAAGCTTGCTCCAGTATTAGCAGCAGGGGATGTTTCAGTATTTAAACCATCAAGCACAACTTCATTAAGTGTACTTGAGCTTATGAGATTAATAGAGAATATAGTTCCAAAGGGTGTAATTAATATAGTTACAGGCAGAGGTTCTAAGAGTGGAGAATATCTACAACATCATAAAGGCCTTAATAAATTAGCCTTCACTGGATCAACAGAAGTAGGTAGAAAAATTGGACTTTCAGCAGCTGAAAATATCATTCCTGCAACTCTAGAACTTGGAGGGAAATCTGCTAATATATTCTTTAAAGATGCAGATTTAGATATAGCTTTAGAAGGACTTCAACTAGGAATTCTGTTTAATCAAGGACAAGTTTGTTCAGCGGGATCTAGAATTTTTGTACAAGAAGATTTTTATGATGAATTTATAGAAAAAGCAGTTAAAGCTTTTGAAAAGGTTAAGGTGGGTAACCCATTAGATAATAACACTCAAATGGGAGCACAAGTAAGTGAGGCTCAACTTAATAAAATTCTTAGCTATGTAGAAATCGGTAAGAAAGAAGGAGCTAAAGTAGCTACAGGTGGAGAAAGATACACTGAAGGCGATGCTGCTAAAGGTTACTTCATGAAACCAACTCTACTTGTTGATGTTACTAATGACATGAGAGTTGCTAGAGAAGAAATCTTTGGACCTGTAGGAGTTGTTATTAAATTCAAGACAATAGATGAAGTAATTGCCATGGCAAATGATAGCGAATACGGTTTAGGTGGAGGGGTATTTACTCGAGACATTAATAAAGCTATACAAGTTGCTAGAGGTATTAGAACAGGACGTGTATGGGTAAATACTTATAATAGTTTCCCAGCTGGAGCACCATTTGGAGGATATAAGAACTCAGGAATAGGTAGAGAAACTCATAAATCTGTCCTAGATGCTTATACTCAAATGAAGAATATTATGGTTAATTTATCTGAAAAACCAAGTGGAATGTATGTAAAATAGGTTTAATAAATATATTAAGAAGGCTATGGACTTTGGTTTATAGCCTTCTTTTACCATTTATCTCTTTATACTAAGGTAAAGTATGATATAATACAAAAGATAAGATTTAGCTTAATAAGTTAATAAGTTAATAATACTTTATATAGATACTGTAGATAAGAGAGGAAGTAAAAGATGGGAAAAATATTAGTACTAGCAGAGAAACCTTCAGTAGGTAGAGACTTAGCTAAGGTTTTAAAATGCAATCAGAGTAAGGGTGCATACATAGAGGGAAGTAAGTATGTGGTAACTTGGGCACTAGGTCACTTAGTGGGACTACAAGATCCTGAGGACTATGATGCCAAATATAAAAAGTGGAGCATGGAAACTTTGCCAATGATTCCAAAGCATATGAAACTTACAGTTTTAAAAAAGACCCAAAAGCAGTTTTATGAAGTAAAAAAGCAAATGCTAAGAAATGATATAGATGAGATAGTTATTGCAACAGATGCGGGAAGAGAAGGAGAGTTAGTGGCACGTTGGACAATAGAAAAGGCTGGAGTAAAAAAACCACTAAAGAGATTATGGATTTCTTCTCAGACTGATAAGGCAATTTTAGATGGATTTAAAAATTTAAAACCAGGTAAAGATTATAATAATTTATATAAGGCTGCGGTGTGTAGAGCAGAGGCAGATTGGCTTGTAGGACTTAATGTTACTCGTGCCCTTACTTGTAAATACAATGCTCAGCTTTCAGCAGGAAGAGTTCAATCTCCAACCTTAGCCATGATAGTTCAAAGAGAAGAAGATATTAAAAACTTTATTCCTAAGGATTACTATACAATTACTGCCAAGGCTAAAGAATTTTCACTACAGTGGGTTGATAAGAATAATTATCAAAGCACTTTTAATGAGGAAGTAGCTAATAAAACCCTAGTTAAGGTTAGAGGTCAAGAAGCAAGTATTATAGATATAACTGAAAGCCTAAAGAAAAAGCCATCACCTGCTCTTTATGATTTAACAGAGCTTCAAAGAGATGCCAACAAAATTTGGGGATATTCTGCAAAGCAGACCCTTTCTATAATGCAAAGACTTTATGAAAATCATAAGATATTAACTTATCCAAGAACGGATTCAAGATATATAACTACAGATATAGTAGCTACACTTCCAGAGAGATTAAGAGCTATATCTATAGGAGCATATAGAGTAGCAGCTACAAATATACTAAAGGGTAAGATTACTCCAAGCAAGAGTTTTGTAGATAATAGCAGGGTTTCAGATCACCATGCCATAATTCCTACAGAGCAAAGTCCTAATATGTCTAACTTAAGTTCAGAGGAAAGAAATATTTATGATTTAGTAGTTAAGAGATTTTTAAGTGTTATGATGCCACCTTTTGAATATTTACAAACTAATATAGTGACAGAAATAGCTGGAGAGAAGTTTGTAGCTAAAGGAAAAGTTATAAAATCAAAGGGATGGAAAGCACTATATGATAGAGAAGATATGGAGGAGCCTAGCGAAGAAGATGGGTTAAAGGATCAAGTACTTCCAAAGCTGAATATTGGAGATAAATTAAAGATAAACTCTGTAGATATAAATAAAGGTAAAACTAAGCCACCAGCAAGATTTAACGAGGGAACATTACTTTCAGCTATGGAAAATCCACATAAGTATATTAATGTTTCAAAGGATGCAGCAAAGACCTTAAATGCAACTGGTGGATTAGGAACTGTAGCTACAAGAGCAGATATTATAGAAAAATTATTTAACTCATTTTCTATAGAAAAAAGAGGTAAGGAAATAGTTCCAACATCTAAGGGAAAACAACTTATAGAATTAGTTCCAAGTGACCTTAAGTCACCACTTTTAACAGCTAAGTGGGAAAGTCAGCTAGAGGATATTAGCAAAGGCAAGGAAGATGCCATGGACTTCATTGTAGAGATGAGAAGATATTCAAGAGCTCTAGTTGAAGATGTTAAAGTCAATGGTAATAAGTTTGTTCATGAAAATGTCACAGGTGCAAAATGCCCTAAGTGCGGAAAATACATGTTAGAGGTTAAGACTAAAACTGGAGTTATGAATGTGTGCCAAGATAGAGAATGTGGTCACAGAGAAGGTGTTAGTAGAACTACCAATGCTCGTTGTCCAGAGTGTAAGAAAAAACTTACCATTAAAGGACACGGAGAAGGTCAAATTTATGTATGTCCAGGAGCAAACTGTAACTTTAGAGAAAAAGCATCTCAGTTTAATAAGAGATTTGAAAAGGGCGGAAAAGTTGATAAGAGGGATGTTAACAACTATATGAAGAAAATGAAAAAAGAAGCAGAACAAGAAGCAGCTAATGATAATCCATTTGCAGCCCTTGGAGATCTATTCAAGAAGTAAGGAGAAATAACTATGGATGGAACTAAAAGAGCAGACATAAAAATAGGCTCAAAGGTCTTAGTTGTAAAGAAGGAAGATCAACGCACAGGAAAATTGACAGAGGGAACAGTTACAAGGTTATTAACTAATTCTTCAGTACATCCAAGAGGTATTAAGGTAATGCTTGAAGGTGGAATAGTTGGTAGAGTTCAAAAAATATTATAATTAATAAAAATAAGCTTTGAATACTAAAATCGGTATTCAAAGCTTATTTTTTTCTTCTAATAAATATTATATAGAAATATTTAATGCTCTACTAATAGCTTTTACCTCAAAGCGTAGAACTTCTCTGATTTGAGATTAATCTTTCATCAGCGCACAACAGAGTCTTTAGATGAATTAGTTCAGTTTAATCCCTTAATAAAATCAACTGCTAGATATATTAGATTCCATAAAAGTTATAATATCTATAAAAAGTTATTGTAAACATAATTTTACATAAATGTATTGACATTAACTTCCCATTTTGATACAGTGGTTACAATATAAGTTATCTTATTATGGTTTATTTGTATAATATTTACTTGGGGGTATTTTTATGAAAAAGAAAATAGGTTTAATGTTATTGGGGGTATTAGTTGTATCACAAGTCTCAGTCCTTGCTTGGACAAGTGTGGGGCATGGTACAAGAGGTACGGCTTATGGAAGTGTTTTTGCTGAAGATACTGGGAATATGGCAATAACTAATTACACATTAACTAATATGAATGCTAACGGTCGTGCTAGAGTCTATGTGCCGAATTATGGAAATGAAGATGGTCTTGTAGCAAAGCCAGGCTATCTAAAGTCTTCAGCATCATATACCTTTTATGGAATCTCAGATACCGGCAAACATACTCATTATTACACTGAAGCATTAGTTCAGTAGTATATTAGAGGAAGAGAGTTGTTATAAACAACTCTCTTTGAAATGAAAAGAGGTATAAAAAGTATGAAAAAGTTAAGCTATATTTTTACCACAATTTTAGGATTATTAATTACTCTAACTATATATTCGGAATTCAATGAGACATACTATTTCAAAATAGATAACTTTTCTAATGAAAAATATGTAGATATGCAAGTTATAGATGTGATTCTTTCCGCAGAAGATAATAATATGAACATGTCCCAATTAATCGACAGTTTACAAGAATTTGCAGAAGAGAATGATACTGAAATCCATATTGGAAGGGGAAAAAATGATGACCTTAACAGACAAGTAATAGACCATTTTATCTATTCTAGTACCTTTGATGTTGATAATTTTATCTATACTGATGAGGATAGCAAGGTTTCTTTTTCTGATAAGGCAGAAGACCGCTATTATGCTTTAAATAGTGATGATAGCAATGCAATAAAGATAAAAGTATTGGATGATTATTATAGCACAGGAGTATTGCATAGTCTTCAATCATACAGACCACTTTATCAATTGAAAAATCTCACCGATGATGGAGACATAGAATTACATGTTTCATTTTATGAAGAAGATATAAATGCTATGAATGCTCTAAAAGAATCATTAATGAATAAATATTCTCTTACTAATGAATCCTTTATTCAAATGGAAAGACCCAAGCCAGCTGAAAGAGCTATAGGAACAAATCTTCAGCTAATCATTATTTTGGTTGTGGTAAATATCATACTTATGACAAGTTATATAAACAAGAAGCTAAAAGAAATTAGTATTAGAAAGATGAACGGTAATAAGAATCATCAGATTATGAAAAGAGTTATAGGGGGATATATTTCACGGGAAATCATTGTTTTTTCTTTGGCAGTTATTATAACTTATGCTGTACTAGTGGGAGAAATATCTCCTATGTCATACAATATCATAAAACCAATATGTATTACTTCTATAATATTTATCATAGGACTAATCTCGGTCATGGGAATACTCTATATTTATATAAGATATATTTCATCCTTAGTAAGTTTGAAAAAGAGTAGTGTAAATATGAAATTAGTATTCTTTAATTTGGTGGTGAAAATCATACTCATGGCCATAATTATTTCACCTATGATTTCACAGGTAAATAAAGGAATAATTTCTTCCGAGAATCTATATAACCATTTAAAGTATTATGATAAAGAAAACTATAGATATACCGTATCAGGAACTAGCAAAACATCTTTTAACTCTAGTCTTGAAGAGAGTATTAAAATTAGCGAAGATTATTTTAAGGTTTTAGAAGAGGAAAAGGGTGTTTATACTGATTTTGATTATTCTAATAAAGAAAATGCCGTATTTTCATTTGAAGATGAAATTGAAAATATTGTTCCACATATCACGGTAAACAAAGAATATCTACGAGATTATGAAATTAGAAATGAACAGGGCGAAATAATTGATGTTGATTCGATTTCAAATAATACACTTTTTATACCGGAAAAATATAAGGATAAAGAATATATTAGAATGATAATTCAAGATAAATCTATAGAGGAGGTTTACGTTACCTTTGAAAGGCCTTTCTATAACCCAGACATTATTGCACCTAGGGCTCTTAGTGAAGACCCTTCAGTACTTCTTGTTACTGATTTTGCACCAGAACTTGTCCAACCTATGTATGAATATGCACGTTATGGAGATGTTGAATCTCTTGAGACAACCCTAAAGGAAATGGGATACGAGAATAAATATAGAATTACTGATAATAGTGGAATATATGATTATTATATGAAAATATATGCTAAGACTTTTAGTAAGACTGTAGGGATTATTCTTTTGTACGTCTTCATCATGCTGGTATTCCTATATCAAAGTGTCTATCTTCACCTTGAGGAAATTAAGAAGGAGATATCTGTAAAGTATCTTTTAGGACACAGGTTCTGGTCTAGATACAGTGGACTTGTTATTTTTAACCTGAGTCCCCATATTATACTTCTTCTATCAGCTGTGGGGATATTGAAGATTCCATTTAATGAAGCAGCACTGTTTGTAGCAGTATTCATGGCAATTGAAATAATATTCCTAGTCTATCTAATTAAGAAGTTTGAGAAAAATGCCGTATCAATGGTACTTAAGGGGGAATAGAAAGTATGGAAAATGTAATACGTATAGAAAATATGAACAAATCCTTCAAGGATGTGGAGATTTTTAAGGATTTTAGCCTTGAAATTAAAAAAAATAGTTTTACTATCATCAGCGGTACTTCTGGATCTGGAAAGTCTACTCTTCTCAATATAATAGGTCTTTTAGATACCAAGGATAAGGGAAATATCTATCTATTTGAAGAAAAAAATGTACATCCATTTTCCAAGAAAGCAGAGCATCTTCTTAGGGAAAAGATAGGGTACCTTTTCCAAAACTTCGCCTTGGTGGACAATGAAACAGTGGAATATAATCTAAAGATTGCACTGGAGAATGTGAAGGCTAAGAATAAGGAAGAACTCATATCAAATGTTTTAAAGCAGGTGGGACTTCAAGGCTATGAGAAAAAAATGGTCTATAAGTGTTCTGGAGGAGAACAGCAAAGGATAGCTATTGCAAGACTTCTACTCAAACCTTGTGAACTGGTTCTTGCGGATGAACCTACAGGAAGTCTTGATCATGATAACAAGATGCTGGTAGTTAGCCTATTACAGAAGATGCATAAAGAGGGGAAAACCATCCTAATAGTTACCCATGATGAAGAGCTCATGGAAATTGGAGATAATCATATTAAGCTTAATAATTTTAAATGTGTGAAGTAAGCTTTACTTTTCAATAAATTAAAACAGGTTTTAGATTTGTATTTATGAATCTAAAACCTGTTTTTTATAGGAGAAAGTGAAATAAAAATTTTATTTCATCATTATAATAAATGTTGCTTTAAGATATAATTTTAAAGTACGATAATTATAGTGGTATGTAAATATATTATTATTTGCAATAGGAAAAGAGGATATGATGAGAAAATTTAAATTACTGTGCTTAACACTAATATTTTTGATAATTACAAACATAGCTATGACTATGATAGCGTTTTCAGATACTGATAGCAAGATAATTAAAGTAGGTTATTATGATTATCCTTCTTTCATTGAAAAAGATAAAGATGGACTTTTTTCAGGGTATGGAGTAGAGTATCTCGAGGAAATATCAAAATATACTAATTGGAATTATGAATATGTATATGATACATGGCCAGAATTATTAGACAAGCTATCTAAAGGAGAGATAGATTTGTTATGTGGGGCTCAGTACACCGAGGATAGAAGCAAGATATATGACTATGTAGAATATTCAAATGGAATAGAACTTACAACTATGTATGTTTCAAGTAAAAATAACAGTGTATTTTATGAAGATTTTGAAGCATTCAATGGCTTGAAAATAGGGTTTTTAAAGGAAAGTTTTCAAAATACAGTCTTTGAAGGTTATGCAAAACAAAATAATTTCTCTTATGAAAAAGTATATTATGATTTTGAAGAAGAAATGATAGCAGATATGGAATCAGGTAATGTGGATGCTATAGTTTTAGGAAGCATTTCAAATCAGAATAGTGGTAGATTAGTTGCCAAATGCGATATTCACCCTTTTTATTATATAACGCAAAAGGGTAATAATGATATCACCAATGAACTTAATGAAGCATTAAGAAAGATAAAACTAGATGAGTTAAATTTTGATATGAAATTACGAGAAAAATATTATGGTAATAGTATTTTAAATCAACAACCGTTACTTACTCCAAGAGAGGTGGACTTTATAAAAAGAAAGCCGGTGTTAAAAGTGGCTTATAAAGATTATTTAAGTCCTATAGAATATAGGAGTAGTAAGGGTGACTTCTCTGGAATAGTAAGAGATATGTTAGAAGAAATCTCTAGAAAAATAGGTATAGAATTTGAATATATACAGGTAAAAAATACGGAAGAAGCTATAAAGTTAATGGCAAATGGAAAAGTAGATTTAATAGCTAGTGAATCTAGTATTGAAAAAAATACATATTCTAGAGACATTATATTAACTAACCCATATATATCCTTACCTTTAGTTATAGTTGGAAAAGGAGAAGAATATATAAAAACAGAGAATGTGGATATAGCTATACCTAATGATATGAAAATCAACAAAGGAGCTTTTGAAAATAAATTTGGACAATACAACATTGAGTATTACAATGATTATATTAGTTGTATTAATGCAGTTAAATCGGGAAAAGTAGATATAACAGTATTAGACAGCTACACAGCCAATATTGCTATTAGCAGTATAAAAGATAATAATTTAAAATCAATGAATATTGGGAATTTAAGTTATAATATATCAATTGGAGTAAATACTAATATAGATTCATTAGTAATACCTATACTTAATAAGGCTATTAATGTTATAGATGAAAAAACTAGAGTAGATATTATTATGAAAAACGTAGTACAAGAATCTATTCCAATAAATTTAAAGGTAGTACTAGTTAAATATAGATTAGAAATTATTATTTTTATATCTTTATTAGTAATAATATCTCTTTTGATATTTTTTTATGTAAAACAACGAAGAACAAAGTATTATGAAAAAATGGCATTTACAGACCCACTTACAGGTCTATGGAATGCTAATAAGTTTAAAGTTAGAGCTAAAAAGATACTTGAGACTAATAAAGGAAAATCCTATGCGCTTATATACAGTGACATAGATAAATTTAAGTTTATAAATGATAATTTAGGATATGAAGAAGGAGATAAAATTATTTGTGCAATATCCAATAAATTATACAACTCAATGGGGGAAAATGAAATTTTTGCAAGGGTATCTGCAGATAATTTTTTAATACTTGTAGAATACACAAATAAAAAAGAATTAATTGATAGGTTAACAAAATTTGAAAATATTTTTAGACAATTAGAAAAGGTTTTTGCAAAAAATTATAGGTTAATAGTTGTAAGTGGGATTTGTATATTTAAGTCTAATGGTATAGAGGTTGAAGATATTATCAATAAAGCTAATATAGCACGTAAATCAGTTAAGGGTTCTCATACAAATAAAATTGCCTTTTATGATAAGTGTTTTGAAAATAAAATTATTGAGGAATTGGAAATAGAAAATAAAATGTATAAGGCCCTTATAAATAGAGAATATAAGGTTTATTATCAACCTAAATATGACTTAAATACAGAGAAAATTGTAGGTGCTGAGGCCTTAGTTAGGTGGCAGGACCCTGAGAAAGGGCTAATTCCTCCAGTGAAATTTATACCTTTGTTTGAGAAAAATGGATTTATAGTAAACTTAGATATGTATGTTTATAAATGTGTACTGCAAGATTTAAGAGAAAGATTAGATAATGGAGAAAGTGTAGTTCCAATATCATTAAATGTTTCTAGATTCCATGTTAATAATCCCAATATAGTCAAAGACATTAATGAGTTAGTTAAAAGCTATAACATAGATCCTAAACTGGTAGAGTTTGAATTAACGGAAAGTGCTTTTATGAAAAATGCTGATAGACTTATAGAAAAGATGATAGGTTTAAAAAAGGTAGGATTTAAAATCTCTGTTGATGATTTTGGATCTGGATTCTCATCATTAAATCTTTTAAAAGAGTTTCCAGCTAATACCTTAAAGATAGATAAAGCATTTTTAGATGAAACAACTAATTCACAGAGGAGTAAAGATATTGTTAAAAGTATAGTTGATATGGCAAAAAATATTAATATGGAAGTAATTTGTGAAGGGGTAGAAACGCGAGAACAGGCGGATTTCTTAAAAGAGATAGGATGTGAAATGGCCCAAGGATATTTATTTGCAAAACCTATGCCTAGGGAAGATTTTGAAGAACTATTAAATGTAAATTATATATAGGATGAATATATAAATTATAAGCTGATATATCATAAAAAGTTTTGATATATTGGCTTTTAATTTGTTTTGGTAACCAATGTTACCGAAATTATAAAGATATTAATATAAACTCATAGATGTAGAGATTAATAAAATATAATCTGCTTATAAAGGTTAATATAAATTAAGCAGGTTAAAATATATTTAACTAAAGGATTATGATTTACAATTATATTGAAACTATGGCTATAAAGTAATTTCAATATAGAAGATAAACATGATTTGAGTTTTAAAATTATTTAAATGTAGGAGGAGAAAATATGAGTTTATATCTTGGAAAAGTACATTATTGGTTATTTAACAAAATATTATGGTTTGAAGGATTAGAGGAAGAAATAATTAATCTAGCTAAGGAAGAGGGACTAGATGTATCTTCATTAGCTAAGGAGATTAATGAAAATCATGGAGAAAAACTGCCAAATCTTCCTTTAAAAGATATGATAGATACAAGTAATATCCATGGGTGGCTACAAGGAAAAATACATTCAGCAGAGGGAAGAATGGCAGCTTGGACAACTAAATTACTAAATAGTAATGAAAAAGTTAAGGCTAAATTAGAAAATATTTATATTCATCAAGGAATGAAAGCAGCTAAGGAAGTTAAAGAAAAATTAGACCCAGCAAGTAATGCTATGGATATATATGATAGAATAAATGACTATATATTAGATGGAATGCCATGTGATAGAGTGAATGAGGTTCTAGTGTCTACGGAAGATATGGTACAGTGGAGTAGAAGAATTTGTGTTCATAAGGACATATGGAATAGAGAATCTGGAGATGTTTCTTATTTCTATAGCTTAAGAGGACTATGGATTAAGGCCTTTGTTAATGAAGTTAATGGTAACTATGAATACGAGGAATTAGGAGATGGAACTCAAATCATTAAAAGAAAGTAGGAGGAGAAAAGATGAATGCTATAGATTTAATGATGGAAGAGCATAAGTATATTAAACGTATGCTTACTGTAGTTAGAAAAGCTACTTACAAATCTCTAGAAGAGAAGAATGTAAATTATGAAGATTTCTATAAGATGATAGATTTCATTAGAAATTATGCAGATGCACATCACCATAAAAAAGAAGAAGTAATTCTTTTTAATAAGATGGTGGAGGAGCTTGGACTTATTGCAGAGAAGACTGTGAAATATGGTATGCTTGTAGAACATGATTTAGGAAGACTTTATATTACAGGACTAAGTGAAGCACTTGAAAATTTAAAATCAGGTAATAAAGAAGCTATATTAGATGTTATTGCTAATGCCATTTCTTATACTCATCTTTTAGAAAGGCATATAGACAAAGAAGATAATGTAATATATAAATTTGCTACTAGAGAATTAAAGCAAGAAATCATTGAAAAGGTAAATGCAGAGTGTGTTGAATTTGAAGATGCAAATACTGAAGTTATGAAAAAATATACTTCAATATTAGAGGAGTTAGAGAAAAAATATCTTTAATAATCGGAATAATGAACTTTAAGTACATGAGAGTTTGTGCTTAAAGTTCATTTTATTTATTTTTATTGATATCTAAATTTTATTTGCATATTAAAATATATATTCTTTTGAATTTTGGTAACTAATGTTACCGAATATTGTTTTGTACTTTAGTATACTTTAACTTGTGAAAAGCAATAATAACAATTTAATAGGAGATGAGAAATTTATGTCAATGTTTTGTTATCAATGTCAAGAGACAGCAGGATGTAAAGGCTGTACTATAAAGGGTGTTTGTGGTAAAGATGAGCAAGTTGCAAAGGCTCAAGATTTATTAGTATATGTAACTAAAGGATTAGCTATCGTAAGTAATGAAGGAAGAAAAGTAAATGTTATTGATAGTGTAGTAGATAAATATATTACAGAAAATTTATTTATTACTATTACTAATGCTAACTTCCATAGAGATGCTATTTTAAATAGAGTAAGAGAAACTTTAAAATTAAGAGAAACTTTAAAAAGAAAAGTTGTTAGTGCTGGTGGACAAGTTGGAGAAGTAAAAATAACTGGAGGCTTCTTTAAAAAGATATTTGGTCTACAAAAGAAAGAAATAGTAATGGCAGATGCAGTAGCTTGGACAGCAGATAATACTATAGAATTTGACGCTAAAGCTGAAAAAGTTGGAGTGCTTGCTACAGAAAATGAAGATATTAGAAGTCTAAGAGAACTTATAACTTATGGATTAAAAGGATTATCAGCATATATGAAGCATGCTATGAACCTAAAATATAATGAGAAAGAAATTCATGGATTTATGGCTAAGGCATTAGCTGCAACTTTAGATGATAGTTTAACTGTTGATGATTTAGTAGCACTTGCATTAGAAGCAGGAAAATATGGAGTAGATGGTATGGCATTATTAGATAAAGCCAATACTGAAACCTATGGACATCCAGAAATAACAACTGTAGATATTGGAGTAAGAAAAAATCCAGGAATATTAATTTCAGGACATGATTTAAAGGATCTAGAGATGTTGTTAGAGCAGACAGAAGGAACAGGGGTAGATGTTTATACTCATGGTGAAATGCTTGCTGGACAATACTATCCTAAGTTTAAAAGATATAAACATTTTGCAGGAAACTATGGAAATGCATGGTGGAAGCAAAAGGAAGAGTTTGAAAAGTTCAATGGTCCAATTCTTATGACTACAAACTGTATAGTAATTCCAGATAAGTCTTATAAGAATAGATTATTTACAACTGGTGCAACTGGAATGCCGGGATGTGCACATATAGAAGCTAATAGAGATGGCATAAAAGATTTTTCTAAGATTATAGAAATGGCTAAAAAGTGTAAAGCACCTACAGAGATAGAAAAAGGACAAATAGTTGGAGGATTTGCTCACAATCAAGTATTAGCTTTGGCTGATAAGGTTGTGGAGGCTGTTAAAACTGGAGCTATAAAAAGATTCTTTGTTATGGCTGGTTGTGATGGAAGAGCCAAATCAAGAAACTACTATACTGAATTTGCTGAAAAACTACCAAAGGATACAGTTATCTTAACAGCAGGTTGTGCAAAGTATAAGTATAATAAATTAAACCTAGGAGATATTGGAGGAATCCCAAGAGTTCTAGATGCAGGACAATGTAATGATTCTTATTCATTAGTTGTTATAGCTCTAAAACTTAAAGAAGTCTTTGGGCTTGATGATGTAAACGCCCTACCAATATCATATAATATTGCATGGTATGAGCAAAAAGCAGTAATAGTATTATTATCACTATTATACTTAGGAGTTAAAAATATTCATCTAGGACCAACATTACCAGCATTCTTATCACCAAATGTTGCTAAAGTTCTTGTAGATAACTTTGGTATTGGTGGAATAACTAATGTAGAAGATGATATGAAAATGTTCATGGAAAGCTAGAATTAGAAGTAATGAAGTATTCAAAGGTAAGTGGAGTTTATCTTTGAATACTTTTTTTATAAAAATTTTCTATTCTGTAACCTATGTTACCGAATGTAGCAGAGTGTTTTAGTATACTTTAACTTGTAAGAGATACTAATAATTTTAAATTATTAGTTATAAATAAAAATTCAAATTATAGGAGGAAAAGAATATGATAAATAAAGATATGACAATAGGTGAAGTTATAAGAATGAAAGAAGGAGCTCCTGAAATTTTAATGAGTTTTGGTATGGGTTGCGTAGGTTGCCCATCAGCTCAAGCAGAAACTCTTGCAGAAGCTGCTATAGTTCATGGATTAGACATAGAGAAATTATTAGCTGCATTAAATTAGTTTTAAAGAGTTAATTAAAAGTAAATATTATGCAAGATGTATATAAAAAAGAAGTATTAAAGGAAAATTTCCTTAATACTTCTTTTTTTATTAATGACAAGAAAAACCACCATTAAAAAATTGGTTATTAGAATCATTAGAAGGATAATAAAATTCACTATCTATATCATTTTGTATAGTAGAATCATTTATAGAATTTAAATCATCTACTACCTTTATTGTTCCTCTAAGCATGCCCATCCAACAGCTATAGTTTATGTCTCCAGCGTCTGGAGTAAATTCTATTACATTTTCTCCAGAGGATAGAGTCTTTTCAATATTCATAGATGGAATAACAATTTTATTATTACAGAAGTTAATACTTTCACCATCAATTATAAACTCTGTAGGAATTCCCTTTTGAATATAAACTACATTTGGAGTATATCCTTGATTATTAGCTGCAATCCTTATAACTTGCTTTCCATTAGAAATTGTTGCTTTGCTAGCTGAAGATTTATCGGATATAGTTGTATTATTATTTCCACCTAAAGATAAGGAATTAGGCATTAAATTAACTCCTATTAAAGACAAGCCACGATTAGCCATAATAATACCTATAATTATGATAATACCACCACTGTATTTAATTAATCTTTTGGAATTTTTCTGACTAAGTACATTAGCAATAGCTCCAAAGCCTAGCATTAAAGGAATTGTACCTAGGGCAAAGAAAAACATTGAAGTTGCACCAGCTATGACACTTCCAGAAGCTAGAGCATAAAGCTGCATTGTTTGTAGAGGACCACAAGGCATGAACCCATTTAAAAATCCAACTATAAGAGGGTTTCTAAATTTTTTCTGGGAGTTACAGTTACTCCAAGGAAGCTTTATTGAAAATTTTCTAAGGGCTTTAAAACCATATAAGTTTAAACCCATAATTACCATAAATACACCTGCAACTATTGCTATGAAGCCTTGAACTCCAAAGGAAAGAGAAAAAGCTTTACCAATACCACCTACGATACCACCTAAAACAGTATAAGAAATTAAACGGCCTAAATTATACATAAGTCCAGGTTTAAATTTGTTTTTTTCAGGTACAATAGAAGATGTAATACTTTGGGACATCATTATTCCACCACACATACCCACACAGTGTAGAGATGTGAAAACACCAATGGTAAATAGAGCAATGTAACTAACTTTACTACTTAAAGCAGAAGACATATCAAATACGCCAGTACCTTTTCCAAGGCGTATCATAAGTAAAGCTATAAGGACTATTCCCATAATGGGTAAAAGTTCTGAGTTACTCTTTTTTTTATCACTAGTAACTTTGTAGCCGGATTTTTCAATAGTAGCAACTAGGGTAGAATAGGATACTTTCTCAGCATCATATTCAACATGGACAGTTCCCTTAGTATAGTTTGCTTTTACAATTGTAACTCCTGAAATCTTTTTTAAATGTCTTATTATAGTATTCTCGCAAGACGTACATACCATATTATCAATATTTAGAGTTATGGATTTATTAGACAAAATTATCACCTCATACATAATTTTAAGATAGTAGCTAAAGTATATATTTAAGTTGTGTAGATTTTATGGAGGAATTCTACATAGAATCTTCATAATGATTTATTATAATTAGGAAGTATATTATAATAAGTTTTAAATTAATGGAGGAGTATATATGCAAGTGGATATACTTATTGTAGAAGATGAAGTTAAAATTTTAGAAGTTTTGGAAGCATATCTAAAGAAAGCTGGTTATGGTGTTATAACAGCAATTAATGGAAGTGAAGCTATATATAAATATAAACAATACAATCCTAGATTAATAATACTAGATCTAATGTTACCAGATATATCAGGAGAAAAAATTTGTGAAATCATAAGAAAGGAATCAGAGGTTCCTATAATAATGTTAACAGCCAAGGTAGAGGAAGAAAGTATCTTGAAGTGTTTTTCTCTAGGGACTGATGATTATATAACAAAACCATTTAGCCCTAAGCAGGTAGTGGCTAGAGTAAATGCAGTGTTAAAAAGAGCCTTGAATTATAAACAGGATAATGTTTTATCCTTTAATAAGGGAGATCTAGTTATAAATTTAGATACTTATGAGGTAAGACAAGGTAATAATTTAGTAGAATTAACTCCTTCAGAGTTCAAGATACTTTTAACTTTATGTGAAAGTCCAAAGAAAGTATTCTCAAGAGGAGAACTTCTTGATCGAGCTCTAGGGGATGATAGTGATGTTTATGATAGAATAATAGATTCTCATATTAAGAATTTAAGAAGTAAGATAGAGGAAAATAGTAAAAATCCTAAATATATATTAACAGTTCACGGCATTGGATATAAGTTTGGTGGTGAATAATTCGATGAAATTGAAACATAGGCTTACTTTGATTTTTTTATTATTTTCTATGACAATTATTCTTTTAATTAGTTTCTCATCTCATATATTTATGAAGAAAAACTTTAATAGATATCTAGAGGATATTATAGAAGGAAGAAAAAAATCACTGATTAAAGATATAAGTAATACTTATAAAAATGGACAATGGGATAATAAAAATATAGAAGACATAGGGATTGAAGCTATAAATAATGGATTTATTATAAGCATAAAAGATATTTCAGATAATGTAATATGGAGTGCCAAAACTCATAATAGTAGTATGTGTGAGGCAATGATGAGTAGGATGGGTTACAATATGAGCATTGTAAATCCAGGATATAAAGGTGATTATACTGAGGAAGTATATAATTTGAAAATAGATGAAAAATATGCAGGGATTCTTGAAATAGGCTATTATGGTCCCCTTTATTATAATGATTCTGATGTGATTTTTTTTAAAACCTTAGATAATATATTAATTTTTGTGGGGATTTTTTCTTTAGGTATCTCCATATTTATAGGAATTTTAATTTCTACTTCAATAAGTAAACCTATAGGAAGCGTAGTTAAAGCCACAAATTCCATAGCTACAGGCAAATATAAAAATAAAATAAAAAAGGAAAGCAATATAAAAGAAATTAATGAAATGATTAGTTCAGTAAATACTTTGGCTTTTAGTTTAGATGAAGAAGAAAAGATAAGAAAAATCATGACTAAGGATATCTCTCATGAACTTAGGACTCCGTTAACTACCATGCAAGGACAACTGGAGGCATTAATAGATGGAATTTGGGAGCCTACAGAAGAAAGGCTGCAAAGTATTCATGAGGAAGTACGGAGATTAAGTAGGTTAGTTGGTTCCTTAGAGCATCTTTCTAGATATGAAAGTGAAGATTTGATTTTAAATAAAAATGAAGTTGATATAAAGGAATTAGTAGAAATGATTCTAATTAATTTTGAAAAGGAACTTCATGATAAAAATATCAGTGTGAACAATAAATTAGAAACTTTTATTATAAATGTAGATAGAGATAAAATTACTCAAGGGTTAATAAACATCATTTCAAATGGAATAAAATATACTGAGCAAGGGGGAATAATTGAAATTACCTGTGATGAAGGAAAAAATATAGCAATAATACACATAAGGGATAATGGCATAGGAATTTCTAAAGAGCACTTACCTTATATTTTTCAGCGATTTTACAGGGCTGATAAATCAAGAACTAGGGCTACAGGAGGAGCTGGTATAGGTCTTACCATATCTAAAGCAATAATAGAAGCTCATGGAGGAAATATAAAAGTTAAAAGTGAAATTAATAAAGGAACGGAATTTATAATAGAAATACCTAAGGTATGATAAATTTTAAAAATGACTATATTAAATATTAACATTTAGTTAATTTTGATACAGTCATTTTTGATAATATTTGTTGTGAGAATTTAATTCTTGATACCATAGGAATTAGATACTGGACAATAAAATATAGGTAATTTCGGTGGACAATAAGTAAATAGGTAAAATATGAATGTAGCTCCAACTAACATAATAATGGCTATCTTATTCATTATTGGTGGAAATTCAGGTAGTAACATTAAGTTATAACTTACTAATAGTCCTATTAGAATACTAACTTCAAAGATAATTAAATCTTTAAGCAGTGAGTGATGGCCATTCTTTTTAAGCATTTCATAATAAAGAACTAACATTGAAATTGTTGTAATATAAGCGCTTAGAGTCTTTGCAAAGAGAAAATTATTTACATATTTACCTACGAAAAAATATTCTATAATAGCAAAGATTAGAGGAGACCAAAAGGTAAGCTTACAGTGTTCCCATATGCTTTCATTAACGGCAAAGATACCAGAAGTAAAAGATAATTTATTTGTTGCTTCATAGCCAAAATGTATTAATGCACCTATTAGGAAAATCATGATTGCACCAATGCATTCCCACATTAATAGTGTGGATTTCATAAAATATCACTCCTTAATTATTGATTTTTAAAATAAATTTGAACATATTAATGTATATGAAATATCAATGAATAATATATTAAATAATTTATAATAATAAATTGTAATTAAAAATTTTTATTAGTGCTTATATGGATGAAAAGTGGTAAAATATAAGCATATGTTATAAATGGAAAGGGTAGGTGGATTAAAATGACATATAATAAAATTAAATTACCTTATGAATATAATGGGTTAGAGCCACACATTGATGCTTTAACAGTAGAAACTCACTACGGCAAACATTTACAAACATACGTAAATAATCTTAACAAATTACTTGAAGGACATGAAGCTCTTACTGAAGGTAAAACTTTAGAACAATTGTTAGAGAATTTAGATAGTATTCCAAATGAAATTCGTCAAGGAGTTATTAATCAAGGTGGAGGCGTGGCAAACCACAACTTTTACTTTAGTATTTTAACACCAGGAGGAAAAGGTGAACCAAAGGGAGAATTACTTGAAAAAATCAATAAAGCCTTTGGAAGTGTTGCAAACATGAAAGAAGCTGTTTCTAAAGCTGCTATTGGACAATTTGGTTCAGGCTATGGATGGCTAGTTTTAAATAGTGATGGTGAACTAGAAGTTATGGCTACTTTAAATCAAGAATCTCCTTTAAGTAAAGGCAAAAAACCACTTGTAACAATCGACGTTTGGGAACATGCTTATTACTTAAAATATAAGAATGTAAGACCAGATTACGTTAATAGTATTTGGAACTTATTTAACTGGGATAAGATTCAAGAAGTATATGAAAGCTATAAATAATTTATTTTAACATTGGATAACCAAGGCTTAATGCCTTGGTTATTTTAATATAAAGAACTTGTACACTAATTAGAATATAGGCGTATTAGAGCTGGGAGTCATCGGATATAATCTTTATGTTTTATTTATGATATTTTTAATATGTATCTATTGTGTATAACACGATACTATGATAACATAAGAATGTAAGGGTACTATGTAAAACGTAGTACCAAATTTAAAAGGGACTACTATGTTTTACATAGTGAAGTTGCTAGAGTTTTAGAAGGGTTGTCTAATACACAGTAACTTCTATATTTTTTAAGACACTATTGTGTTTTACATAGTATAAGGATAGTTAAAATATATACAAAGAAAAGTATGTTGTTAAAACTTAATAAAGGAGGTTTAGATATGAGTACACAACTCAGGAAAGGTGTAATTGAAATCTGTGTTCTTACACTTATAAATGACAGAGATATGTATGGTTATGAAATTGTAGAAAATATTTCAAGCGTTATGTCAGTAAAGGAAAGCACCATATATCCATTATTACGAAGACTTACTACGGAAGGAAATTTTGAAACCTATATGGTGAAGTCTGAAGGTGGCCCAGATAGAAAATACTATAGGATTACAGACTATGGAAAAGGTAATTTAAGTACTTTAGTTAAAGAATGGGATGAGTTTGTAAGGGATGTAAATATAATATTAGATTGTTATAGGAAGGAGAATAAGGATAATGACTAAAAATGATTTTTTAGATATACTTAGGGATTACTTAAAGGGAGCTTTTAGTGAACTTGAGATAAATGATATATTAAGAGACTATGAAGAATTTTTCTTAAATGGAGAATTACAGGGAAAGAGTGATGAGGAGATTATAAAAACATTAGGTTCTCCTAAGAGCATTGCAAAAGAATTAACTGAGGAGATGAAGGGGCAAGGCAAATCTACAAGTAGTAGCAATAGTGAACTTAAAGATAAAGTTTCTAAGGACGCTAAAAATCTTTGGAAAAATGTAAAGAGACAAGGAAAAAAGGCAGGTAATAAGACTAAGGAATTTTTAGATTCCAATTCAGTAATTAACGGAAAGATATCTTCTGCTGGAGTAAAATTAATAATAGTTGTTATAAGTATTTTATTATTTTTCCCAGCTTTAACAATAGTTATGTCTATGATAGCCAGTGGTTTAGGACTTGTTGGAATGTCAATTGCAAACTTTATAGGTTATCTAGGAGCTGCATTCCTTTGTGGAATTGATATATCTATGGGCGTGTTTGGATTCTTTGCTTGTATAGCATGGACTGGATTTATTATTTTATGTTGGATCTTATATTGTTTAGTATATAAAGGATTAAAATACCTAGTAGTGAGCTATATATCTTGGGTTAAAACTAGGAATATGTATGTAAGAGTTAAAAATCAACAAGAAAACACTGAAGGTAATGAGAAGAATACTGAAAGTGCTACTGAGAAAAATGAAGAGATAGAAGAAATTTCTGTAGAAGATAAGGCTTACGAAGAAAAACCTATTTTTACAGAAGATATAGATGTAGATTATAAAGCAGAAAATATAGATGATAAGGAGGAAAAATTTAATGAATAGATGGAAAAAATCTCTTATTGTGGCTGGAGTGTTTCTTGCAGTAGGAATTACAGGGTCTATTATAAGTGGAGCATATATGATGCCTAAAATTGCAAATGAAGTTTATAGAATTCAAAGAGAAATAATAAATGCAACTCCTTCGGAAAGAGAAGTATTTGTAACAGATAAACAAGTTGATGTTGTTGATATTTCATCCTTGGAAAATAAAGGGTATAATGTAGAAATTAAGTCTTCATCAGATAAAAATACAAGGGTTAAGGTACTAGAATATATAGAAAATGATATGAAGGTACAAACTTCCTATGATGCCAATACAAAGGGTCTTAAAGTTGTAGGAGACAGAACTATGTATAATTTTTTTGAAGCAAAAAATATAAGGGGATTTTTTGAAAAATCGTATGATGCAATTATTTACACACTTATGGAAGAAAAAAATAATAATGCTCAAATTGTTATAGAAGTTCCAGTGGGAGTAGACATTAATTTTAATAGTAATTATTATACAAATCTAACAATAAAGGATAGTAAAGTTTTGAAAGATACATTGATTTTTACTAGTCCTAGAGGGGGATATGTAAATTTACCACATAATAATACTCTTAAAAATATTAATATTAAAACTAGCAATTATCTAGAAATAGATTTAAGGGAATTTATAAATGCTGAGAATGTTAAAATTGATTGTAATAATGCTAGGGTATATTCAGGAGGTACTTATAAGGATTATGGAGAAGGAAAAGTGCTACCTAATAATGTTACCATCAATGCTAATTATATAAATATAGAATCCTACATGCCAATAGGAAAAAATGTTATATTAGTTGGAAGGGATATAGAGTATACCACTGATTTTGACAAATATGCTATGAAGGTTAATTTAAAAGATAATCATGGAGGAAGAGTATACTTTGATGGAGCTGATTTAGGTAATGAAGAAAACTTTAATTCAGTAAATTCAAATAGTAGTTATGAAGGGTATATAGGGAGAGGAAAAAAGAAGGATTTTCAATTAAGTGTATCTGGATATGATATATGTGAATTTGAACATTCATCTACTACTGATTTAGAAATGGAGTTATATAATTAACTTTTAGAATTGGAAGAGTGTAGTTAAATTTGTTTAATGACAATTTGCTACACTCTTTCTTATATGACTAAAATGTAAGAAAACTATTAATTATGTAAGGTAAGGTTTATGGTGAAAAAATAGTTAAATATATATAATGATATTTGTAAAGAGAAGTGTAGTGATTAATACAACCTTAATCTAAATACTATTGAGGCTAAGAGTTAAATTATTGTAACTACAAAATTTTAATATAGATTGAAGGAGAATTATGTATGGAGATTTTAAGAGTTGAAAACTTAAAGAAGTATTATGGAGAAGGAAATAGTCAGGTTCGTGCTTTAGATGATATTAGCTTTAGCATTGATAAAGGACAATTTGTAGCTATAGTAGGAGCTTCAGGTTCTGGAAAGTCTACATTACTTCATTTAATTGGAGGATTAGATATACCTACTAGTGGAAAAGTATTTATAAATGATATAGACATATACAAACAAAATGAAACTGGTCTTAGTATCTTTAGAAGAAGAAATATAGGATTTATATTTCAATTCTTTAATTTAATGCCTATTCTCGATGTAGAAGAAAATATATCTTTACCTGCCCTTCTTGATAGTGAGAAGGTAGATAAAAAATATTTAGATGAAATTATATCTATGATCGGTCTTGAAGATAGAAGAAAACATATTCCATCAGAGCTTTCAGGAGGGCAGCAACAAAGAGTATCAATAGCAAGAGCACTTATAAATAAGCCATCTATAATTCTTGCAGATGAGCCAACTGGTAATTTGGATAGTAAGAATTCTAAGGAAGTTATAGAGCTTTTAAAGGTTACCGCTAGAAAGTATAATCAAACTCTAATACTTATAACTCACGATAGGAATGTGGCTGAACAAGCAGATAGAGTTATAACTTTAAGTGATGGAAAAATTGAAAGTGATAAAACTATGGCATAGGGGGAAGAAACATTGATTAATAGTTATAAAGCTTTAAGTGGAAAATACTTAAAGGATAATAAAAAAAGGACAATATTAACTATAATAGGAATAATATTGTCAGTAGCACTTATAACATCAATATGTACTTTTATATTAACAGTGCAGAATTCTATGATTGAAAATTCAAAGAAAAGTATAGGGGCATTTCATGTTGCTGTAACTAATGTATCTGAAGATGAAATAAATAAGATTCAAACTAATATAAATGTTAATAGTTTAGGGATTATGATTAGTAAAAACGCTGTTCCATTTATAAAGGATAAAAACATTGAACTTAACTATTTAAATGAAGCTGCATTTAAACTTATGAATATAAATTTGGAAGAAGGCCAATTACCTAGGAGTAATAATGAAGTTGTTATTGAAAGATGGATTCTTAGATATTTTGATGAAGAAGTTAAAGTAGGCGATATAATTAAAATACAAGATGAAGATGGAGATGAAAAAGATTATACCTTATCTGGAATAGCTAAAGATGATTGGCAAAATCAAAGTGAAGGAATATCAAAGGCTTATTTAATAAAGAATGATAGTAATGTGAAAGAAGATTCCACAGTATTAGTTGAAATTAATGATGAAGCTGATAAACAAGAAGTGATTAAGGAAGTATCTAATCTTGTTAGTAGTAAAAGTGAAGTAGTACAAAATAAAGATTTACTAAGACTTATAGGGGAGTCTAGTAATGCTGATATGAATAAATCTCTATTTATGATAGTTTTCATTGTTATAGGAATTGTTGTTTTGGCTACAGTAGTGGTTATTTATAATGCTTTCCATATTAGCATAGCAGAAAGAATGAAGCAGTTTGGATTGTTAAGAGCTATTGGAACTACTAAAAAACAAATTATGAATTTAGTAATTAGAGAAGCATCTATTATGATATTTATAGGTATTCCTCTTGGAGTATTCTTTGGAATAGTGGCTGTATATTGTATTGCATTTACCTTTAATAAGATGTCAGGATTGGGTGAGTTTTCAAACCTTAATGTAGTAACATCACCATTTGTACTATTATTAAGTAGTGGTATAGGAGCAGCAACTATATATGTTTCAGCTTATCTACCAGCTAGAAGTGCAGGTAAGATTTCGCCATTAATAGCTATAAGTAGTCAATCTTTAATTAAGAAAGAAAAGAGAAATAGGAGTGGTAAATTTTTAGGAAAATTCTTTAAAATAGATACAGCCATGGCTCTAAAAAATGTTAAGAGAAATAAAAGAAGATTTTATATCACTGTATTATCTATGGCTATAAGTGTAACCCTATTTGTAACTTTTATGAGCTTTGCTAAGTTCTCAGATAATTTTTCTGAGAAGGTTACTGAAGATAATGACATTGCATTTACCATTTATGATAATGGTAATACTGAAAAACTAGATGCTATAAATAATAAATTAATTGAAGAAGTAAGAAATATTTCAGGGGTAAGTGAAGTCTATAAACATTATAATTTCATATTAACTCAAGGATTTGTTGAGGATTCTGCTATACCTAAAGAAGTAAGACAGTGGGCAGCAGAAAATAGGGATGAAGATTTATTCAAGAGTAAAGTTGATGGAAAAAATAAATCGAAAATTAGTGTTGTATTTCAAGCCTATGAAGATAATAAGTTAAATGTGGCTAAGAAATATATTAAGGAAGGTAGCATTGATAATCTTAAGGATGGAGAAGTAATTATAGTTAGAGAAACAACATTCTTTGGAGATAAGAGAAGTCTTATTGCACCCATGGCTAATCTTAAAGTAGGAGATGATATACTAATTAGTGATGTGGAATATTCAGATGGACAAGAGAACTTTAATAGTAAGGAGCTTAAGAAGGTTAAAGTAGTAGCAATTATGGATGTTCAGCCTTTTAGTGATTTAGATTATCAAGGAGTATTAAACGTTATAGGAAGTAAGAATACTGTTAAGAATATAATAGAAGGCAATCAGCAGCAGATGAAAAACTTTAAAGTTACAGATGTGGGAATAAAGATTAAGAATGAAAGTTATTTAGATAAAATAGACAAATCGCTAAGAAAGATAGAAAATACAAATGCAGGAATTGGCTATTATAATAAAATAGAATCTGCTAAAAGTGAAAAGGCGTATAAATTGCAAATGAGTATATTGCTTATGGGATTTATAATAGTAATAACCTTAATAAGTGCAGTAAACATTGTAAATACGGTAACTACAAATATTCTTCTTAGAAATAAGGAAATAGCAGCTTTAAAAGCTATAGGGATGACAAGGAAACAAGTGAGAAAAATGATAACCTTTGAAGGTGTATTATTTGGACTATATGGAGGAATTATTGGTTCAGTAGCAGGTACTATACTAGCATATATACTATATAATCCTATGTCAAATATTAGGGATTTCAAATTCACATTACCATGGAATAGTATTATTATTTCTATTGTAGCTGTAATTATTATGGGATATGTTTCGGCATTAATACCTCTTAGAAGATTGAGTAAACAAAATATTATTGATAGTATAAGAGGCGAGTAAATAATATAGACCTATTATTAAATAAAACAGTTATTCTAAAATAAGAATAAGAAATAGATAAAACAAAAATCCAAGGAAATATTCTTTGGATTTTTGTTTTAATATAATTATAATCTAGGCTTTTTAAAATTCCTATAATGTTATATGATTTTAATGATAAAATTAAGGTATAAATGCAAGTTATAAAATAGTGTTAATAAATAATTTGAAAATTTGTTTATGGAGGAGGTTATGTAATGAATAGAATTTTATTAGTTGAAGATGATGAGGCATTGGCTTTAGGAGTAGAATATACCCTTCAAGAAGAAGGGTATCAGGTTTTTAGAGTGGGTTCTATAGAGAATGGAAAAGAAAAATTTAATAATGAGGAGTTCGATTTAATACTTCTAGATATAAATTTACCTGATGGAAGTGGCTATGACTTTTGTAAATACGTGAAAGAAAAGAAGGACACACCTATAATATTTTTAACTGCTTTAGATGAAGAAGTAAATATAATTTTGGGATTAGATATAGGTGGTGATGACTATATAACAAAACCTTTTAGAGTAAAGGAGTTATTATCAAGAATTCGTGTAGTTTTAAGAAGAGTTGGCAAAGGTGATAATAATATAACAACTTTAAGATCAGGGGATATAATTATTAACACATCTAGTGCAGAAGTATCCAAATGTAATGAAAAGATATCATTAACGGCAAAGGAATATAGGCTTCTTTTAGCATTTCTACAGAGTCCAGAAATATTACTTAGCAAGGATCATATATTAAAGGAATTATTTGGTGAAGAAGGAGCATATGTAGAGGAAAATACTCTTTCAGTCTATATAAAAAGACTTAGAGAAAAAATAGAAGATAATCCTAGTAAGCCAGAATATGTTATAACGAAAAGAGGACTAGGCTATATGTGGATAAAAGAAGTTGTTAATGGAAAGTAGGAGAAATTAATGAAAGAGCTTATAAATCCAGAATTAAAAAAGAGTTCCATAGTGTTATTATTTATAGTTATAATATTTATATTTATCGTTAATATGTGGATTACTTTTTATTTTAATAACATAAAGAGTCAATATATAGATGGCAGGGCTGCAATGCTATCTACAATGGTAGAAAAATTTCCTAATCTTGAAGCGGATTTAGTAGAGGCAGCATTTAAGGTGCCAACAAAGGAAGAGATAAAATTAGGAGAAAAAATTATAGATAATTATGGTTATAAAGAAAATATAAATATAATGTATATAGATGGAATAAATGAAGCTTTTAAAAATAGTAAATTTATATTTATAATTATAGGTAGTACATTTGGAGGTTTACTAATATTATTAAATTATATTCAGTATAGAGGTATATATAGTAGAGTAAGAAATTTGACAAGAGCCTCAAAGGAAATACTAGAGGAAAACTATGATGTAAATCTTTATGAAGAAAAGGAAGGAGATTTTGCAAAACTTTCCTATGGATTTAAAAATATGAGACAAGTATTACAAAGTCAGATGGTAGACTTAAAAAAAGAAAAGGAGTTTCTAGTAAATATATTATCAGACATATCTCATCAATTAAAAACACCACTATCTGCCCTTATTATTTATAATGATATTTTAAGTAATAAGAAAATTAGTGAAGATAATAGGGAAAAATTTTTACATAATAGCAAGACACAATTAAATCGTATGGATTGGCTTATAAAAAGTATATTGAAGCTAGCCAAGGTAGATGCAAGAGCAATTGAATTTAACATGAAGGAAAATAGCTTAGTTAATACTATTTATGAAGTTATAGACAATGTTGCAATGATGGCAGCAGAAAATAAAGTTAATATAGTATTTGAAAGTAATATGTATGAAGAAACGGTAATAAGTAATATAGAAGAGATTAATAAAAAAAATAAAAATAAGTTTATGTTTAATTATGATGAGAAATGGTTAGGAGAAGCGTTGATTAATATAGTTAAGAATGGTGTAGAACATAGTTATAATGGTGAAATCCATATAGAACTTGAAGAAAATCCTATAAATACAAAAATTGTAATAAGGGATAATGGAGTGGGAATTAGTGAAAAGGATCTTCCTAATATTTTTAAGAGATTTTATAAAGGGGGAAAATCTGAGTCTGTTGGAATTGGATTATCTCTTAGTAAATCAATTATTGAAGCCCAAGGAGGATATATAGAAGTTAAAAGTAAAGTGGACATAGGTACTGAGTTTAAAATTGTACTTATGAAAAGTATCTAATATAAATTAAATGGGTAGTAAAAAACATTGAAGAGTTTAATAATTTAATCTATTTGTAATTTTATACTGAAAAATGATATAATGACCAAGGGAACATATTTTCATGTTTCTTATTTTACCTTAAATATAAGGCTAAATAGATAAAATTTTCTATTTAGCCTTTAAATGGTATTTGAGAGTAATATTCTTATATAAATTTTAAGATTGGGGATGAGGTAATGGAAGTTTTATTGGTTATTGTAATTATATTGTTAATTATAAATATATATTTTACTTTAAAATTAAAGGATTCTAGAAGCACAATTCAAAAGGGCAGTACAGCTGATATTGAGAATTCAATTTTACATATAGAACAAAGGGTAGGAGATATAGATAAAAGTGTTGATAAATTAGAAAAAGCCTTTAGAGATGAAATCTCTAGAAATAGGGAAGAATCTCGAAAAGGTGAAAAAGAAGCTAGAATTGAGTTGAACCTTCAAATACAAAGGTTAAGTGAAGCTATTTTAGGTAGAATGAGTGAAATAGCAAATTTTCAAAAGAATCAACTAGATACATATTCTAATACTATAGAAAAATCACTTAAATCCTTTGAAAATCAATTTTCTAAAAGTGTTAATGAGTTTAATAATCTTCAAAAGGAAAAATTTAATGATTTATCCCAAAAACAGGGTGAGTTGCTTAAGTCTACTGAGGATAAGTTAGAAAAAATGAGGGAAACTGTGGATGAAAAGTTACAAAGTACATTGGAGAAGAGATTAGGAGAATCCTTTAAGTTGGTAAGTGAAAGATTGGAAGTTGTGCATAAAGGACTAGGAGAGATGCAAACCTTAGCTATGGGAGTGGGAGATTTAAAAAAAGTTCTTTCTAATGTTAAGACTAGAGGAACCTTAGGAGAAATTCAATTGGGAAGAATTTTAGATCAAATTCTTACTAAAGAACAGTACGATATAAATGTAGTAACTAAAAAAGGATCTAGAGATAATGTGGAATTTGCAATAAGACTTCCAGGTAAGGATAAAACCTCTGATGTAGTATACCTTCCTGTAGATTCAAAGTTTCCTTTGGATGTATACCACAATTTAGTGGATGCCTATGATACAGGAGACCAAAGTTTAATAGAAGAAGGTTATAAAAAGTTAGAAACAGCTATAAAGAAATCAGCTAAGGATATTAGAGATAAATATATAGACCCACCTTACACCACTGATTTCGCAATTATGTTTTTACCAATAGAAGGTCTTTATGCAGAGGTTGTTAAAAGAACTAATTTAGTTGAAATTCTTCAAAGAGAATATAAGATAAATATAACAGGACCAACAACTTTAGCAGCACTTTTAAATAGTTTACAGATGGGGTTTAGGACTCTTGCAATTGAAAAAAGATCTAGTGAAGTTTGGAATGTACTTGGAGCAGTTAAAACAGAGTTTGGAAAATTTGAAGAGGTGCTTAAAGCTACACAGAAAAAGTTAAATCAAGCAAGTACAGATTTAGATAAGCTTGTAGGTACAAGGACTAAGCAGATTAATAAAAAACTTATGAGTGTAGAAAGTTTGACAAATGATGTATCAGAGAAATATATAGATGTACTTCCTATAGATGAATAGTTAAATAGAAGTATATTCTAGATCATTTTTTCAAAATATATATGAAAGATATTTTAGAATTACATGTAGAGATGTACTTTATTACAGTTGAAAAAAAATACAGAACAAATGAAGCCATATTTTAAACAAGGAGGTTTTTGAAGTATGGATATAATGGATGATGTGAAAGAGCGACTTTCAATCTTTAAAAATATATATGATATGATAAGAATAATTAATCCCAATAATAATAAAATTTTATCAACAGATAACAATACTATAAATACTGATACACACTGTTATGAGTTATGGGATAGGAATGGTATATGTGAAAATTGTATTTCTAAAAAAGCATATGAAATCAATGAAACAGTAGTAAAGATAGAGTATAACAAAAACAGGATTTTTCTAGTTATGGCTTCTCCTATAAACCTTGGTAAGGAAACCTATATAGTTGAATTAGTGAAGGATATATCAAAAGGAGGAGCTATTATAGATAGAGAGAGGGAATATGCAGAATCTATTGAGAAGTTTTTGAAAAATATACAAGAAACTACCCTAATAGATGATCTTACAGGTGTATATAATAGAAGGTACATAAGAGAGCGATTAGAAGTTGATGTTGAGAAATCTATAAGGGAACAAAAATCTATGTCTGTTATAATGGCAGATATAGATTATTTTAAGGAAATTAATGATACCTATGGTCATATAGTTGGAGATAATGTATTAAAAGATTTTACGAGAATTGCTTCAAAATATATTAGAAGTAATGGAAGTGATTGGATTGGACGTTATGGTGGAGAAGAATTTTTAATAGTTTTAAATGATACAGATGAAGATAAAGCAGAAATTATTGCAGAAAGAATTAGGAAAAATTTAGAGGAAACGACCCTTGAACATAAAGGAAATAAATTTAGTATAACCTGTAGTTTCGGAGTATATGGCTTTAGAGATTTAGATATGAATACCGAAGATATAATACATAGAGCAGATATAAACCTTTATGAGGCTAAGGAAAAGGGGAGGAATACTACCGTTGTTAATAAAAATAGGTTAAGAGATTAATAAAATTATAAAAAGTTTATGATTATTATTTTAAAGTACATAACAAAGAAAATATATGGATTTATTAAATGAAATGTTAATAAATCCATATATTTTTAATTTAAGACTAAGCTTTATAACTAACTACTATAAATAGCTAGTTAGTAATCACATTGCGATTAATCCAATCTAGTCTGTCTACTATATTTAACTTTTGCGTACATAGAGTTTCACATTTTTTACAGCCAATGCAATCACTAGGAGCCATATCTTTCTCAAAGTCAATATCGCCATATTTAGAGAGTAATTCATACATTTCTTTTATACCATTAATTCCTTTTAATACGTAATAATTATATAAATCCATATATTTAGGAATATTAATACCTTTAGGACAATGTTTGCAATATTGACAAGTTGTACATAGTTGATTCATATCTTGCCTAAGAGAAGATTTTAAAGTTTCTATTTGAGAGTTTTTGAGAATAGTAAGGTTTTTAACAGCATCTACATTATGCTTAACTTCTTCCTTACTACCCATACCAGATAGAGTTACTGAAATACATTCATGAGAAGCATTAAAACGCAGCGCTGCTTGTACAACACTTTCATTTTGATTTTGTTTTACAAATGAAAAATATTCTTGATTTTCAGGAATTAATCCACCACCTAAAGGGTTCATGGTTGCTACTCCTAGACCATGCTGATGGGCAGCTAAAATACCTTCTTGTCGATACGGAAAGTTTAAAATGTTGTACCCTAAGGTTACTCCTTCAAAATAACCTTCTTCTACCATAATTCTAATTTCTTCACCAGAAGCATGGGTAGAAAATACTAGGTGGTCTATTAAGCCTTCCTCCTTAGCTTTAAGAGCTCCCCAATAAGGACCACCTTTGGCCATAACTTTTTTATAGTGATTAAGGTCCATAATACACCACATGTGATGAAAGTTAATTTTGTCTATACCAAGTCTTTTGAGTGAGTTTTCTATTCTACGTCTTACTGAATCTGCATCTGGTTCACTACCAAGACTGCTTTTAGTAGATACATAGAATTCACCAGGCATATTTTTAAAAGCTTCTCCAAAGATATCTTCACTTCTATCTTTGCAATAGTTAGGTGCAGTATCAAAGTAATTTATACCAAGGCTATTTGCATACCTAACTATTTCAGCTCCTTCTTCAATGGAACAATCATCTTTAAATCTCATTCCACCAAAGCCGAGGGCAGAAACCATTTTACCAGTTTTACCATAGGGTTTATAAATCATTTTGTACACTCCTTTAATTCTCTATTTTTAATAAATGTATCAATTATATTAAATCCTTCTTCAGGATTTATTGTGCCAGACAAAGATGCTTCCATAGGACATTGCCCATCTTTTTTACGATTACTTATATAAGGAACTATTTCTTCGTAGTCAAATTTAATATTATGGGAATTTAAAATATCTATAGCACCTTGACTAATTATTTGTGTGTAGATATATTTCACACCACCATAAATAGCCAGCAGAGCAACTGCCTTTCCAACAATTTTATCGCCCATTATTAATGGTATAGGAGACACTCCATTTTCTTTGATATATTTATATATAGGGCTTACACCTTTATCAAAGGAAGTCATCACAGTTTTTTCTTTGCTCATAAGGATACAGCTATATTTATATTCTTCAAGTAAAGCTTTTATACGGGTTTTCATTTTAATACGCCTCCAAATTTATTAAGTCATTAAGTTTTTAGTATATGGTAGCTTACATAACAAATAGAGAATTGGTGGTATAATTAGCATTTGAAGTATTATTCCGGGAATACCTTGAGTTATTGCTATAGATATACCCATAGCAGGAGGAAGAAAAATTCCCAAAAATTTTGTAGCAACGACAAAAACTAAACCTCTAGTTATTCTACCTGCAATCATAGATACAATAAGTGATACATATATGTTGAAATTAAATTTCTTAAATATAAGACCTGTAAATAATCCATAAGTACCTAGCTCAACTATCATAAGATATAACATAGGTATTGCAGGCATTATTCCTCCAGTATATAAAAAGCTACAAATAGGACTTAAAATTCCAATTATTAATCCGGTAATAGGACCAAGGATAAATCCAGCAATTAAAACTGGAATGTGCATAGGAAGAAGTGTTGTTCCAATACCTGGACCTCCCACTAAATGAAATAATTGGGGAAGTAAAATGCTGCAAGCAATTAAAAGTCCGCTGTAAACTATTCGTTTTGTTTTCAATTTTATCACAACCTTTTCAATAATTATTTTTGGACTCTAAATAATTATACCATTATAAGTAAAAGTACTTCTACGGTTATTTTAAAATTATGAATATTAAAATAACTTAGTATAAAGTATAATATAAAGTGTTAAAGCAAGTAATTTAACTTCTTTTGTCTACTGAACTTAAAATCATACTTAAATAAATTTCTCTATGTTATCGGTAAAGATACCATCACATCCAATTTTATCAAGGTGATTGGCTATAAATGGTTTATTTACGGTGTAGGTAAATACTTTTAAGTTATTATTATGAGCCAATTTGATTAAAGGCTCATTTACTAAATAAACATTAGGATTTAAAGAATAAGCACCTAGATTTTTAGCATAGGCAATTATATTATCAATTTTGCTATCAATTAACACACCTAATTTTATATTTTTATCTATAGACTTGCATATTTCAAGGGAAGTGTGATTAAAACTAGAAAGTAATATATGGTTTTCAATACCATAGTTTTTTATTAAATCAATCACGTCTTTTTCTATATTTTTATAGTGAATAACATCAGTTTTAAGTTCTATATTTATAAAGACTTTACTAGGTTTAAGTAACTCTAAGACCTGGTATAAAGTTGGAATCTTGCATAACTTGCTATTTTCAAAATCAATATTTTTAGATTTTAAGGAACTAATTTCTTCGAGGGTTAAGTCTTTTATAAGTCCTTTACCCTGAAAGGTTCTTGCAACATCTTCATCATGAATAACTACTAGTTTATTATCCTTTGTTTTATGAACATCTAGTTCAATTGCTTTTGCACCTGCAATAATAGCCTTATGAAAGGCAAGCAAAGTATTCTCAGGATAATTTTTGCTAGCACCTCTATGAGCAAAATAAATCATAATTTATACACCTCCGTATATAAATATATTACTACAGTTGAATAAAGGTGTTAATATGTTATAAAAGAATAATATATTAAAATATATTAAAAAAGTAATGGGGAATTTCCCCATTACTTAAGGATAGGTTATAATTTTAATTTATATGAGGGCTTTGAAATCCTTCTCTCTTAATAGAGTGCTTTTTAGCAGTTCTATTATGATTTTTTCCCGTCTCACTAGTAATTGGTGTTTGATAATTACATTTTTCCATTCTAGCTTGTTTGTTATCTGGTTGACTATCCTTTGTCATAAGAATTCCTCCTAAAAAATTAAATTTGAATATAATTTTAGTGTGGTTTATTTTGTGTATTTTATTATAGGAAATTAAAGGGGTGTAAAATAAATGAAAAACAATAGAAATATTTTCAAGATAATTAGTAAATTAACAAAGGTTATAATGATTGTAGTAGTTATTTGCACATCAAATATTTTATTCTATGGATGTAGCTTTATAAGCAAAGAATCAAAGTATAATAATAAAATAGATATAGGAGATAAGTCTAATAGGGATTTGAAAAATAATAATAGGGTAGAAGAATTCGGTGAAGAGGAGCCTCAAGTTGACTCAATACAAGATGAAATAGATGCTATGTCATTAGAGGAAAAAGTAGGTCAGATGTTTATTGTTGGATTTGATGGTTATGAAGTGGATGATAATATTATTAGTTTAATAAAAAATAAAAAAGTAGGAGGGATAATATTATTTAGTAAAAATATTAACACTGTAAGTGGAACAAAAAAATTAATAGAAAGTTTGAATGGGTTAAATAATGAAAACAAGGTTAAACTTTTTATGTCAGTGGATGAAGAAGGTGGAGTTGTAAGTAGAATTCCTAAGGAAATGGGACGTTTTGAATCTGCATGGGATGTAGGAGCCACTGGAGATTTAAATTATGCTTTTGAACATGGAAAAGCTATAGGTGAAACTATAAAGTCTTTAGGTTTTAATCTTGACTTCGCACCTGTGCTAGATGTGAATTCTAATCCTAATAATCCAGTTATAGGTAATAGAGCATTTTCAGATGATCCTAAAATTGTTAAGAAAATGGGGACGGAAGTATATAAAGGTTTGAAGAGTGCAGGTGTTTTAGGAGCAGGAAAGCATTTCCCAGGACATGGAGATACAGATGTTGACTCTCATGTGGGGGTGCCAGTTATAAATAAATCCCTTGATGAAATAAGAAATCTAGAGTTAATCCCATTTAAATATGCAATAGATAATGGTATTGATATGATAATGGTAGGTCATTTATATTTACCTCAACTGGATAAGGATTACGTAGCAAGTATATCTAAAAATATTGTCACAAAGCTTTTAAGGGAAGAGTTAGGATTTAATGGAGTAGTTGTTACAGATGATATGATTATGGAGGGAGTTAAAGGTAAGTATCCAACTAATGAATCAGCGGTTAAAGCTATAGAAGCAGGGATTGACGTAATAATAGTATCAGCAGGTATACATGATCAAAATAGAGCCATAGATGGAGTAGTAGAAGCTGTTAGAAATGGTATAATTACCGAAAAAAGAATTAATGAGAGTGTTTATAGAATTTTAAAACTAAAAAATACAATTTATATACATTGAATTACTTATATAATTGTGATATAAGTAATTATGGGCAGTATAGAAATAACTGCACCTATAATTTGATTATATCTTTAAATTAGAATATAGATTGAAAAATAATATTCTAATTTGTATATAGCTATTATTCTCTAGGGAAATAGCTATAAAGGAAAAGTTTTACGGACAGCTCATATCTTTTAGAATGAGACTTAGATAACAAATTACTTCACATGATTTTTAGTTTTAATTGCAGTTAATATCTATGTATTGTTTTAATATTAACTTAGAAAACAGATAAAGTGAGGAGTGATTGTTATAAAATTTGGATTCATTGGAGCCGGGAAGGTTGGTTTTTCACTAGGAAAATACTTTAAAGAGAATGGTATCTTACTTATTGGATATTATAGTAGGAATCATAGCTCAGCAAAGGAAGCCGCAGAATTTACTGGCACAAAATCTTTCATAAACTTAAAGGAGTTAATGAAAGAAAGTGATGTGATTTTTATTACTACCCCAGATGGAGAAATTCAGGGGGTTTGGAATGAGCTTAAAGAGTTGTCTATAAAAAATAAATTAATATGCCACTGTAGTGGTTTGTTATCTTCGGAAATCTTTTCAGATATAAGCAGGTTTGGTGCTTACCCATATTCTATACATCCTATGTTTGCCATATCAGACAAATATAATTCCTATAAAAATTTTAAAAAAGCTTTTATAACTATTGAGGGACATGAAAAATATATTGATAAATTAGCTGAAATTTTTCGTTCTCTAGGTAATTCTGTAAAAATTATTGAAAAAGAAAGCAAGAGTTTATATCACTTAGCATCAGTTATTAGCAGTAACTTGGTTCTAGGGCTTATTAATAATGGCGTAAATTATCTTAAACAGTGTGGTTTTAGTGAAGATTTAGCCATTGAAGCCTTATATCCTCTTATAACCAATAATATAGAGAATATAAAATCTTCAGGAATGGTAAAAAGCCTTACAGGACCATTGGAAAGAGGGGATTTATCTACCATGAAGGCTCATATAGCTTGTTTAAGTGAGGAAGATAAAGTTTTATATAGGATGTTAAATAATAATTTGTTAAAGGTGGCAAAGAAAAAAAATAAAAATAGAGATTATAGTGAGATTGAAAAATTTCTAGGAGAGGAAAAATAAAATGAAAAATACGGCTATAACATTTAGAGAAGCAAAGGCAAAGGGTGAAAAAATAACTATGCTTACTGCCTATGACTATTCCATGGCTAAGATTATTGATAGTTCAGGAATTAATGGTATTTTAGTTGGAGATTCAGTAGGGATGGTGTGCCTTGGTTATGAGGATACAATTTCAGTAACTATGGAGGATATGATTCATCATACAAGGGCCGTAGCAAGAGGAACAGAAAATGCTTTAGTAGTTGCAGACATGCCATTTATGTCTTATCAAACTTCTGTTTATGACGCTGTTTTTAATGCAGGACGCCTTATGAAAGAGGGACGTGCTCAATGCGTAAAACTAGAAGGTGGAGTAGATATGTGCGATAGAATTGAAGCTATAACTGAAGCATCTATTCCTGTAATGGCACACATAGGATTAACCCCTCAATCAGTAAATTCCTTAGGGGGATTTAAGGTGCAGGGAAAAAGTGAAGAAGCGGCTAAAGAACTTATTGAAGCAGCAAAAGCGGTAGAAAAAGCTGGCGCATTTTCAGTGGTCTTAGAGTGTGTTCCAGCTAAGTTATCAGAGATAATTAGCAAAGAAATATCAATTCCAACAATAGGTATTGGAGCAGGAGCTAGTTGCGATGGGCAAATTCTTGTATATCAAGATATGTTAGGAATGTTTAATGATTTTACACCTAAGTTTGTTAAGAAATATGCGGATTTAGGAGCTACAATGACAGAAGCTTTTAAAGCCTATATTGAAGATGTAAGTAAGGGAATTTTTCCAGCACTAGAGCATGGATTTAAAATAAGTGAAGAAGTTATATCTAAACTATATTAAAAGTAAATTTAGTGCTGAATGAATTAATAAAATTAAACTAAAAAGAAGGTAAAATTATGGAAATATTAAATGATGTAATAAAAGTAAGAGAAGTAGTTAAAGGGTGGAAGGCTCAAGGTTTAAAAGTAGGATTAGTTCCAACTATGGGTTATTTACATGAAGGTCATGAAAGTTTGATTAAAAAGGCTGTATCAGAAAATGATAGAGTAGTAGTTAGTATTTTTGTAAACCCAACTCAATTTGGACCTAATGAAGATTTAGATAAATATCCTAGAGATTTAGAAAGGGATTCAAAACTTTGTGAAAATGCTGGAGCAAGTTTAATATTCCATCCAGAAAGTGAAGATATGTATTATAAAGATGCTTCAACTTTTGTAGAGGTAGGTGGTTTGACCACTGGACTTTGTGGAAGTAGTAGACCAACGCACTTTAGAGGAGTTTGCACTGTAGTTTCTAAGTTATTTAATATTATACCTGCCCATAGAGCATATTTTGGAGAAAAGGATGCTCAGCAATTAGCAGTTATAAAAAGAATGGTAAGAGATCTGAATTTTGATATTGAAGTAGTAGGATGTCCAATTATTAGAGAAACTGATGGACTTGCGAAGAGTTCAAGAAATATATATTTATCTCCAGAAGAAAGAAAGGCTGCATTAGTGCTTAATAAATCTCTTTCTATGGCTAAAAAACTATTAGAGGATGGAGAAAGAAATCCAGATAATATTAAAAAGCTAATTAGGGAAAATATAGAGAAAGAAGATTTAGCCAAAATAGATTATATAGAAGTGGTAAGCAGTGAAAGTTTAGAGATGGTAAAAGAGATTAAGGAGGATGTCCTAGTAGCATTGGCAGTGTACTTTAAAAAAGCAAGATTAATTGATAACTTTACTTATCACATATAATTAGGAGGAAAAACAATGACAATAACGATGTTAAAGGGAAAAATACACAGAGCTACTGTAGTCCAAGCTGAGCTTGATTATGTAGGGAGTATTACAGTAGATGAAGATTTACTTGATGCAGCAGGAATTCTAGAATATGAAAAGGTTCAAATTGTAGATATTAACAATGGAAGTAGATTTGAAACTTATACTATAGCAGGAAAAAGAGGTAGTGGTCTTATATGCCTTAATGGAGCAGCAGCTAGATGTGTTCAAGTAGGAGATAAGGTTATAATTATGAGTTATTGTGAAATGAATGGAGAAGAAGCCAAAGAACATAAGCCAGCAGTGGTTTTTGTAGATCATAGCAATAAAATAAAAGAAATTGCACATTATGAAAAACATGGTGAGCTTAAGTAAGTATAAACATATATAATTTCATATTTATTAGGAATGGAGAAAGTTCATAAATCAAAATTAACTATTTATGAGCTTTTTCCATTCCTTTATTTTATAAATTTAAAAAATTAAAAATAAGGAATTAAATATATTGTAATTATAACTATATTAAGGAATAATATAATTATATGGATATAAAAGGAGATGGTATTATATGAATATTTATGAACCACATAAGTCTTCTATAGGAAATATAGATGCTAATGTTATGGCGCTGATTGCTTACGGTGCAGCAATAGTAGTAATTTTTATTCCAGGAATAAAGATTATAGCATGGCTTGCTCCTATTGTAATTTATATTTTAGAAAAGGATAGCAGCTTTGTGAAGTTTCATGCTATGCAAGCTTTTTTAATAAATATTGTAGGTATTATATTTAGTTCTATTATATTTATGATTATAGGTGGTAGTATAGGATTAATGTTTTTTAGACCTCTAGCATATGGGGCCCTAGGTACTATATTACTATCAGCAATAATAACAGGTATAGTTGCTATAGTTATAACTATATTTGAAATTATTTCAATGGTAAAGTGTTATGAATATAAAGAATATGAAATTCCTCTTATAGGGTTAATGGCTAGAAAAATAGCATATAAAAAATATTGATATGGTATAATCTTTGAAATTCGTAGATTGATGATGATATTAAAAGGATTTTTAAGGATTATACTTAGATATACGAAATAAAATGAGATAATGATGAAAAGAAGACTTTTTTAATTTATGTATTTATAGTAAAATAAAGGTATTAACCTTTAAAAGAATAGGAGGATGATTATTATGAAAGTTATAGATGAAAATAATTTTGAAAATGAAGCAGGCAAAGGTTTAGTTTTAGTGGATTTCTTTGCTACCTGGTGTGGACCATGCCAAAGATTAACCCCAGTATTAGAAGATATTCAAGGAGATTTTGATGGTAAAATTAAATTTTTAAAGTCAGATATTGATGAAAGTAGATCTCTTGCTAAAAAATTCTCTGTTATGAGTGTACCTACTATGGTAGTACTTAAAGATGGAATTCCTGTAGATAGAATGGTAGGGTATATGTCTCCAGAAGATATTAAAGCTAAACTTCAAACTCATCTTTAAAAATAACAAATAAAAATCTCACCAAACTTGGTGGGATTTTTATTTATATTATAAAAGCAAAAGTGTAGCACATATATCAGATTTAAATGATTAGTTTTTAATGAAATTTAATAACCAACCTAGTAAATTAAATATTTTTTACATAAATATAAATATGAAAATGGTAGTAAATAAAAGAAAATGAAAGTAAATACTATATTTCAACGGGAAATTAAGAAAAAATATGATATACTATATTTGACACATATTCTAATGTGATATACTATATTGATATAAAGAGTATAACAATGAATTGCGGGGGTTCAATTATGATAAACGTTGGAATAAATGGATTCGGAAGAATCGGAAGAACTTTTTTAAGGATAGCATGTGAAAGTCCTGAGACGGATTTTAATATTGTAGCTATAAATGCTAGAGCAGATATAAAAACACTTGCACATTTATTTGTTTATGATTCATGCTTTGGTACCTTCAAAGGAGACGTTAAGACAACAGAGGATTCAATAATAATTAATAATAAAGAAATAAAGATAACAAGATGTGGATCACCAAAAGAAATTCCTTGGAAGGACTTAGAGGTTGATTTAGTTATAGAGTCTACTGGAAAATTTAAAACAAAAGAAGAACTTATGGATCATGTAAAAGCAGGAGCTAAGAAAGTTATATTAACAGCGCCAGGTAAAGATGAAGATATAACAGTAGTAATGGGTGTAAATGATTCTGATTTAGATTTATCACAACATACAATCATATCCAATGCATCATGTACTACTAATTGTCTAGCGCCTGTAGCTAAAGTAATAGATGATAAATTTGGAATTAAAAAAGGATTTATAACTACAGTTCACTCTTATACAAATGATCAACAAATCCTTGATAAGAGCCATAAAGATTTAAGAAGAGCAAGAGCGGCAGGGGAATCTATAGTGCCAACTACAACTGGAGCTGCAAAAGCGGTTGCAAAAGTATTACCACAATTAAAGGGTAGATTAGATGGATTTGCATTAAGAGTTCCAACAGCTGCTGTATCTATCACAGATTTAGTTTGTGAAGTGGAAAAAGAAACTACAGTAGAAGAAATAAATAGAGTAATTAAAGAAGCATCTGAAAATGAACTTAAGGGAATATTAGGATTATGTGAATTACCTTTAGTATCTGTAGACTTTAAAGGAGATAGCAGATCTTCTATAGTAGATGGATTATCAACTATGGTAAATGGTAACATGATTAAGATAGCATCTTGGTATGATAATGAGTGGGGATATTCAGCAAGAGTTGTTGATTTAGCTAACTACGTAGCACAGATGTTAAAGGAAGAGAAAGTTACTAAAATAGCTTAAGGTGTTAAGGGTTTTAAGTAACATTATAAATTAATTTAGCCAACTATTATAAAATACCAATATATTTAATTTAGAGTCAAGAGATTATTTTGTAAAAGAAATAGTCTCTTGATTCTTTTTATAGTATAATTAGACCTTGAGTTGAATTATAAATTTGAACTATATTTGAGTAGGTGATTAAATGTTAGAAAATAGATTTTTACCAATTTGTAAAGATGATATGTTAGAAAGACAATGGGAACAGTTGGATTTTATAATAGTAACAGGAGATGCATACATAGACCATCATAGTTTTGGTACTGCTATAATTTCTAGAGTTCTTGAAGATGCAGGATTTAAAGTAGGAATAATTCCTCAACCTGATTGGCATAGCACTGAAGATTTTATGAAGTTAGGAAGACCTAGATTAGGATTTTTAGTTAATGGTGGAAACATGGATTCCATGGTAAATCATTACACTGTAGCTAAAAGAGTTAGAGAAAAGGATCTTTATTCTCCAGGTGGAAAAATGGGTTTAAGACCAGATCGAGCTACTATTGTATACTGTAATAAAATTAGAGAAGCATATAAGAATATTCCAGTTATAATTGGTGGGGTAGAGGCTAGTCTTAGGAGATTTGCCCATTATGATTACTGGAGTGATAAGGTAAGAAAATCAATGTTAGTAGATAGTGGTGCTGATTTACTTATATATGGAATGAGTGAAAAGCAAATAGTAGAAGTGGCAAATTGTTTAAATGATGGATTAGAAGTTCAGTATATAAGACATGTGCCTGGAACATGCTATATGATAGATGACTTAGAATATGTAAGCGGGTATATTGAGATACCATCCTATAAAGCTGTATCTATAGATAAGATGGAGTATGCCAGAGCATTTAAGGTTCAATATGAAGAACAAGATCCAGTAAGAGGAAAGACTCTAGTACAAAAGCATGCCAATAGATATGTGGTACAAAATAGACCAGAGATGCCTCTAACTAGGGAAGAGTTAGATCATGTTTATGGATTGCCTTACACAAAAAATTATCATCCTTGTTATGAAGAAGCAGGTGGAATAGCTGCTATAGAAGAGGTTAAATTTAGTATAGTTAGTTCTAGAGGTTGCTTTGGAAATTGTTCTTTTTGTGCTATAACTTTCCATCAAGGAAGAATAGTTCAGAGTAGAAGTGAAGATTCTATTTTACAAGAAGTGGTAGAAATAACAAATCTACCTGATTTTAAAGGATATATTCATGATGTAGGAGGTCCTACTGCAAACTTTAGACGTCCAGCATGCAAAACTCAGCTTAAGCATGGTGCATGTAAGCATAAACAATGTTTATATCCAAAACCGTGTAAAAATATAGATGCAGATCATACTGAGTATTTAGAACTACTAAGAAAGGTAAGAGCTACTCCTAAGGTGAAAAAGGCATTTGTACGCTCAGGGTTACGTTATGATTATATAATGGCTGATAAAAATGATACCTTCTTTAAAGAACTTGTTGAACATCATGTAAGTGGACAATTAAAGGTAGCTCCAGAGCATGTTTGTGCTGATGTTTTAAAGTATATGGGAAAACCATCTGGGAAGACCTATGATAGATTTGTAGATAAGTTTTATAATCTTACTGAGCAAGTTGGAAAGAAGCAGTATATTATACCTTACTTAATGTCTAGTCATCCAGGTAGCACATTAGCATCAGCTATAGAGTTAGCAGAATATCTAAGAGATATTAATTATCAGCCAGAGCAAGTTCAGGACTTTTATCCAACACCTGGAACATTATCTACAGCTATGTTCTATACAGGGGTAGATCCATTAACTATGAAAGAGATATATGTACCTAAGAGCAAGAGGGAAAAAGCAATGCAAAGAGCTCTTCTTCAATATAGAAACCCTAAAAAGTATGATATAGTATATGAAGCTTTAGTGGAAGCTGGAAGAGAAGATTTAATAGGAAATGGACCGAAGTGTTTAATAAGGCCTAAAACACAAGGAAAAAATCTTAACCATAGTGGAAATTACAGTAGACATAAAAAGGTTGGTAAAGAACATAGTAATAGTAAAACAGTTTTACCTAGAGGTAGTCATGGAAGAACTTCTTTAGAAAGAAAAAAGGGTAAAAACACTTCTACTAATAAGAGAAAATCTATGAAGAAAACTCGTCAGTAGTTAGGGTAAAGAAATAAAAAATAATAAATAATTAAATCAAAATTTATTGTAAATATAATAAAAGTAATAATGATAGTAGATTTTCATTATTACTTTTATTTTTGATTAAAAAATTTCATTATTGACAAAATAGTACGATGGTAGTACTATTTACTTAAAGATAAAGTACGAGTTTCGTACTAATTAAATTTTACGTTTAGCAAACAATAATATAGGTTGTAATCTATTGATTTAATAATTGAATTATGATGATTGTAGGATATAAGAAGATTTTAAAGGAGTAGATGTAATGGAGGATAATGACAAGTTAATTGAAGAATTTTCGAATTTATGGAAAATGTTTTTGTCTTTTTCAAATCAATATAGGACTATGGAGGAATTTCCTCGGATAGAAAGACTTAATACCATGGAAATTAGTATTATAAGAATTGTCTATGATAGGGAGGATATAATTTTAAAGGAAATTTGTAATATGTTAGACGTACCTAAAAGTACTTTAACCAGCGCTATAGATAGGCTAGAAAGACTTAATTATGTGAATAGAACTATTAGTAAGAGAGACAGAAGATCCTATGGATTACAACTTACAGATGAAGGTGAAGAAGTGAAAAATGAACATCTAGCTTTTGAAAGAAAATTGTATGGATATGTTTTAAATGCCTTAGACACAACTGATGAAAGAGAAGAATTTTTAAAGCTATTTAGAAAGATAGTAAATAATATTTAAGTTTTATGAAAGGAGAAATGCTACTTAACAAGATATAAAATTGGAGTAGTAGGTGATGTTATGGAAACAGAAAAGTTAACAATAAGAGTTCAACAAAGTTTAAATGATGCCTATGAGGAAGCAGTAAGAAATAATCATCAACAAGTAGATATTATTCATTTATTCTCTGCACTTCTAAATCAAAGAGATGGATTAATACCTAATGTCCTTGAAAAAATGGCTGTGGATGTTGAAGGAATTAAAAGAAAAGTAAATTTAGAGTTAGAGAAAATGCCTAAAGTATTAGGAGAAGGAGCTCGTTCATCTGGTGTTACTGCCACTAGAAGAATCAATGAAGTTTTAGTTAAGGCTCAAGATATATCAGAGAAATTTCATGATTCCTATATAAGTGTAGAACACATAATGATGGCTATCATGGAGGTTGATGCAAAAGGTATATCAGGGAAAATACTTAAGGAATATGGCATAGATAAAGAAAGATTTATGGAAGTGTTATCTCAGGTTAGGGGAAATCAAAGGGTAGATACTAATGATCCAGAGGGAACTTATGATGCTCTTGCTAAGTATGGAACTAATTTAATTGACCTTGCTAAGGAACATAAATTAGATCCTGTAATAGGAAGAGATGAAGAGATAAGACGTGTAATTAGAATTTTGTCAAGAAGAACTAAAAACAATCCAGTGCTTATTGGTGAACCTGGAGTAGGTAAGACTGCCATAGTTGAAGGTCTGGCAGAAAGAATTGTACGTGGAGATGTACCAGAAGGATTAAAAGACAGGATAATTTTTTCTTTAGATATGGGAGCTTTAATTGCAGGAGCTAAGTATAGAGGTGAATTTGAAGAAAGACTTAAAGCTGTACTAAAGGAAGTTAAGAGTTCTGATGGGAAGATAATATTATTTATAGATGAAATTCATACCATTGTAGGTGCTGGAAAAGCTGATGGAGCTATGGATGCAGGAAATCTTATAAAGCCTATGCTAGCAAGAGGAGAATTACATTGTATTGGAGCTACTACTTTTGATGAATATAGACAATATATAGAAAAAGATAAAGCATTAGAGAGAAGATTTCAACCAGTTATTGCAGAAGAGCCTACAGTACAAGATACAATTTCAATATTAAGAGGACTTAAGGAAAGATTTGAAATACACCATGGAGTTAGAATTCATGATTCAGCTATAGTAACAGCAGCCAAATTATCTAATAGGTATATTCAAGATAGGTTTTTACCAGACAAAGCCATAGATTTAATTGATGAAGCTGGGGCTATGATAAGAAGTGAAATAGATTCTCTTCCTACAGAACTTGATATGGTTAGAAGAAAGCTATTTACATTAGAAACTGAAAGAGAAGCTCTGATTAAAGAAAGTGATGAAGCATCTCAAAAGAGACTTGAACAACTTCAAAAGGAGTTAGCAGAATTAAAAGAAAAAAATGATGAAATGACTGCTAAATATGAACAAGAAAAAAGCAAGATTCTTGAAGTTAGAACTTTGAAAGAGCAATTGGATGAAGCTAGAGGTAAGGTTGAAAGGTATGAGAGAGAATATGATTTAAATAGTGCTGCAGAACTAAAATATGGGGTTATACCACGTCTTGAAGAAGAAATAAAAGAAAAAGAAGAAAGCATGCACAATAATTATGAAACAGCCCTTCTCAAAGAAGAGGTTACAGAAGAAGAAATTTCTCAAATTGTATCTAAGTGGACTGGAATTCCAGTAACACGATTAGTAGAAGGGGAAAGAGAAAAACTATTAAGATTAGAGGAGGAACTTAGCAATAGGGTAATAGGTCAAGATGAAGCAGTAACAGCTGTTGCTAATGCCGTAATTAGGGCTAGAGCAGGGATGAAAGATGAAAATAAGCCTATTGGTTCATTCATTTTCCTAGGGCCTACAGGGGTAGGTAAAACAGAACTGGCTAAAACTTTAGCGAGAAATTTATTTGATAGTGAAGAAAATATTATAAGAATTGATATGTCAGAGTACATGGAAAAATATTCAGTATCAAGACTTATAGGAGCGCCTCCAGGATATGTAGGTTATGAAGAAGGGGGACAATTAACTGAAGCTGTAAGAAGAAATCCATATTCAGTAGTTTTATTTGATGAGATAGAAAAGGCTCATGAAGATGTATTTAACGTATTTCTACAAATATTAGATGATGGAAGACTCACTGATAATAAGGGCAAGACTATAGACTTTAAAAATACTATAATAATTATGACTTCTAATATAGGTAGTAGTCATCTACTAGAGGATAGTGGTGTGATTACTGAAAAAACTAAAGCTTTAGTAATGAGTGAAATGAAGAGTAGGTTCAAGCCAGAATTTTTAAACCGTGTAGATGACATTATAATGTTTAAACCACTAAATATTGAAGGTATAAAGAAAATTATAGATATATTTATTGACCATGTTAGAAGAAGATTATATGATAAAAATATAGGTTTAGAAATTACTGACGTAGCTAAGGAGATTTTAGCAACAGAAGGCTATGATCCAGTTTATGGGGCAAGACCACTAAAAAGATATATTGGAAATGTTTTAGAAACCATGATTGCAAAAAAAATTATAGCTGGGGAAGTTTACGATGGATGTAATATTTTAGTAGATGGTAAGGATGAACAAATAGTATTTGAAATAAGGAATAAAGGGATTACTACTGTATAAATAAAGATAAAATAAAATATTTATATAATTACTTGCATTATACGTAAAGTGTATGTTATACTGAGTAAGTGGTTAAACACAAATAAAATTGAAATAAAGATTTAACATATATAATAATTTTCTCCAATTCGAGGATTTGTTAATAATAGGTGGATCTTTAAAATGGAGGAATTGTAAATGGCAGATAGAACATTAACATGCAGAGATTGCGGAAACGAATTCGTATTCACAGAGGGAGAGCAAGCTTTCTACGCTGAAAAAGGATTCGAAAATGAGCCAACTAGATGTGCTGATTGCAGAAGAGCAAGAAAAGCAGAAAGAAATAGAAGATAATTAATATTTAATATTTCAATGAAAGCTATAAGAAGTGATTCTTATAGCTTTTTTTTTTGAGCTATATAGAATTAACTATTTATATAAAAAGTATTAATGTATAAAATTTTAAAAATAAGTAGAAATATATATATAAGTCTAATATGATGTGAAATAGGAATAATGATTAGATATTAATTAGATACAAGGAGAAAGTTATGGAAAGTGGATTTAACAAATATAATTTAAATGAAAACATATTACAGGCTCTAAACAATCTAGGGTTTGAAAATCCTTCTGAAGTTCAAGATAAAACAATACCAAGTCTTTTGGATGGAGAAGATATTATAGTAAAATCACAAACTGGAAGTGGGAAAACAGCGAGCTTTGGAGTTCCTATTTGTAATGAAGTTAGGGTAGAAGAGGGAAAAATAACAGCATTAGTTCTAGTTCCCACAAGAGAACTTGCATTACAGGTTAAAGATGATATATCCAATATAGGGAGAATAAAAAAAGTTAGATGTGCTGCTGTTTTTGGAAAGCAGCCTTTTAATGAGCAGGTTAGAGAACTTAAGCAGAGGGTACATATAGTAATAGGAACACCTGGGAGGATAAGTGACCATATGAATAGAGGGAACTTAAACTTTAAGGATTTAACATATGTAATCATTGATGAAGCAGATAAAATGCTAAATATGGGTTTTATAGATCAGATAAGTGATATACTAGATAGACTACCGAAAAAAAGGACAACAGCTCTATTTTCTGCAACAATACCAGAAAGTATCGAGGAGCTATGCACTAATTATATGATAAACCCTAGATTTTTAGAAATAGAATCCAAGATATTTAATCGCGATAAAATAAAAGAATCATATTTAAATGTTGAACATAAAGATAAGTTTAAAGCCTTATGGAAGAACTTATATGCATGCACACCGGATGCAGCTATAGTATTTTGTAATACCAAAGATAAAGTTAAAAAAGTGTATGAAGAATTAAAGTCAGAGGGAATTTCGGTAGAACAACTACATGGAGATATGGAGCAAAAAATAAGGATTGAAACTATGGAAAGGTTCAAGAATGAGGAATTTAAAGTACTGGTTGCTACGGATATTGCAGCAAGAGGGATTCATGTAGATAATATAACTCATGTATTTAATTATGAAGTTCCAATGGAAAGGGAAAGTTATGTTCATAGAATAGGTAGAACAGGAAGAGCCGGACGGGAAGGAACAGCTATAACTTTAGTTTCTGAATATGAAAAGAAGTATTTGACTTCTATAGAAGAATACTTAGGGTATAGTATTAAAAAGGGGAATTTCCCAAGTGATTTAGAGATTAAAGAAGGTAAGAGTGTATTTAAGGAGAGTCAGAAAGAACTTAAAGTAGGACAGAGAAATAAAAAGAAAGTAATTCATAAAGATATCCTAAAAGTATACATTGGAGCTGGTAAAAAAAAGAAAATAAGGAATATAGATATAGTGGGAGCTCTTAGTAATCTTCCAGATTTGAATGGAGACGATATTGGTATAATAGATATACAAGATAATATTTCTTATGTAGATATACTGAATAATAAAGGTGAGAACTTCTTAAAAAAATATGGAGAGATAATTATTAAAGGTAAAAAAGTTAAAGTGCAAAAATCTAGGAAATAAAATTAAAATATATATTGAATTATTATTATCGCCATGATATACTAAAAGAGTAGTAAATACAAAAATATATTATAAAGATTTAAGATTAATAACACTTTTCTCCAGTTTTAGAGAATCAGTTAGTTAAAAGTAAATCTTTAAAAATGGAGGAATGAAAAATGGCAGATAGAACATTAACATGTAAAGATTGCGGAAATGAATTCATATTCACAGAAGGAGAGCAAGCTTTCTACGCTGAAAAAGGATTCGAAAATGACCCAGTAAGATGTGCTGATTGCAGAAGAGCAAGAAAATCAGAAAGAAATAGAAGATAGTAATATTTAATATTTCAATAGAAGCTATAAGAATTAATCTTATAGCTTTATTTTTATATAAAATTATAATAATTTATTGAAATATAAGGATTGATTTTATATATAGTATATGAGTTATTTAAAAATAAAATAATCCTATAATTGGTATAAAAATGGATATAAGTATTCAAAAAATACTTGAAATTTAACTAGCAAAGTGATAAACTGAAACCATAAAATAAAAAGATTCACATCTATTATAACTTTCTCCGTTTTTAGGGAATTGGTTAATTGAATGTAAATCTTTAAAAATGGAGGAATTAAAATGGCAGATAAAACAATATTATGCAAAGACTGTGGTAAAGAATTTATATTTACAGAGGGAGAGCAAGCTTTCTACGCTGAAAAAGGATTCGAAAATGAGCCAGTAAGATGCCCAGATTGCAGAAGAGCAAGAAAAGCAGAAAGAAATAGAAGATAATAATCTATTTTCTATAGAACTACAGACTAAGGTCTTGTAGTTCTTTTTTTAGTTAAAGGACTATTCTAAGGCAATTAAAAGATAATAGATTGCCTTAGAATAGTCCTTTATTATATTAAAATATAAATTAAACTGCTAGGTGTAGTAGATTTACGGATAATGTAAAGTATAGAGTTAGAGCAACCGCATCTACTATAGTTGTGATTAATGGGCTTGCCATAATAGCAGGATCTAATTTTAATTTTTTTGCTAAGATGGGTAGTATACCACCTACTATTTTAGCTACAACAACAGTACAGAATAAGCTTATACATACAGTGAAAGAAATTAAAAGGTTAATTTTTTCAAAATAATATATTCTTATAAAATTTACTATGGCAAGAACGGAACCTGTAATGATACTAACCCTTAGTTCTTTAAATATAACTTTAAATCCATCAGATAATTTTATATCTCCTAAGGCAAGACCTCTTATGATAAGAGTTGAAGATTGAGATCCGGCATTGCCGCCTGTATCCATTAACATTGGAATGAAGGAAGCAAGAATAACTACTGAGGATAGGACATCTTCGAATTTTCTTATAATGTTTCCTGTAAAAGTTGCTGAAATCATTAATACAAGAAGCCAAACTATTCTATGCTTAGAAAGAGTCCAAACACTGGTCTTTAAGTATTCTTCTTCATTTGGCTCCATAGCAGCCATTTTTTGAAAGTCTTCTGTATTTTCTTGGTCTATAATATCTACTATATCATCTATGGTGATTATTCCAACTAATTTTTTTTCATTATCAGTAACTGGGATAGATAACAAGTCATACTTTTTAAATAGTTGAGCCACATTCTCTTGATCATCTAAAGTATTAACATGTATAAATTCAGTTTTCATTAAATCTTCTATTAGCATATTTTCATCACTTAAAATAAGTTTTCTTAAAGAAACAATACCTTCTAGCTCTCTGTTATCGCCTAAAACATAGCAAGTGTGAATAGTTTCCTTATCTATGCCTGTTTTCTTTATATGAGCAATAGCTTCATTTACAGACATATGCTTTTTTAAATCAGCAAATTCTATAGTCATTATACTTCCAGCTGAACTTTCAGGATATTTTAAGAATTGATTTATAATCTTACGAGTATTTTCATCTGTATTTTTTAAAACTTTTTTTACCACATTAGCAGGTAGTTCTTCTAGAAAGTCTATAGTATCATCAATGAATAAATCATCTATAATATTTGAAATTTCACTATCGGTAATAGAGTCAATTATAAATAGTCTTTCCTCGTGGTCTAGATAAGAAAATACATGTGCAGCTTTGTCTTTAGGAAGTACTCTAAAAATTTTAACTACAGATTCTTTATCTATTTCACCCAATAAAGTAGCTATATCTACTACATTCTTTTTTTCAAGAGTTTTTCTTGCATCAATGAATTTTTTTTCATTGATTAGTTTTATTGTGTTTTCCATTGTTACCCCTCCTATTAATTCAATACATTATGAACGTTCAAAATAAGTATTGACTAAAATTGAAAAATTATAATTTCTAGGTTGTAGTGGGTAAAAAACAATGAAGACATAAAAAAGCATTAAACCTCATGTTTAATGCCTTGATAAATAACTATGTAATATTTCTATCTGTTTATGGACATAAAATTCTTAATGATAGATTTAACTTTGAAAAAGTTAAAGTAAAATTAAATTATGCCATAAAGAGGGTAAGAAGTTACATAGCGTTTTATTTTTGGATTAAACAATAAACTTATTAAATCTTCATCGTCAATATTACTACTACCATCGTCCATGCTTCTTACACCTCCTAAAATTTATAAAATAAAAAAACCTCCGTAAACTAAAACGCAGGCAAATACTAATAATAGTATGTCTCGTTCAAGTTTTAGCTCTGCAAGGCAATGAAATTGCGTTAGATTAAGCCTTCTTTGTTCGGCAAAATCTGCTAACCAGTTAAGAATGTTTCCACTCTTTTACGGTAGCAACCCGTATCCTTGTAGTAACCTCACCTACCGAGGTATATAAAATTTTCCACTAAACAATTGTATTACTTTGTTTAATATAAGTCAACAGTAAAAGGTGAATTTTTTTAAATCATTTCATTTGATAGAATATAGGACTATTTATTTTGAAAGAAATAGTCCTATATTATGTATTATTACATTTTTAGTTCTCAACGTGTAATAAGGATTTACTTGAAACCTTTATTCCAATAGCACCTAAAGGTGCAGTTACTAAAATGGATAATACAGATATTGCTAGAATCAAATCTCCAGATACAACACCTAGAGATAGAGGCAAGGCCCCCATGGCTGCTTGAACTGTAGCTTTAGGTATATAGGAGATGACACAGAAAATCCTTTCCTTTACGTTTAAATTAGTACCTATAAGTGAAATTATAACTCCAATACCTCTACCTACTAGTCCTATAAAAATAATTATTATACCTATTGCGCCTGAGGTGAATGCTACAGATATATTTACTTGAGCGCCAACTAAAACAAAGAGTAGAATTTCTGCAAATATCCATAATTTATTAAGTCCTTGAGAAAGGGGAGCAGCAACATTAGGAAGTTTCTCAGTAAGAACAAAGCCAATAGTCATAACACCTAAAAGGCTTGCAATTAATAATTTATCTTTAAAGATAGTTTCTAAGGTAGTTAAAAGTATAGAAATAGCTAGCACAATTAGTATCTTTTTTACATCATTAATACTACACTTTTTAAATAAATATATAATTATAAAGCCTAATATTAATCCTAGTCCTATTCCTAATATTATGGAAAGTGGTATTTGTAAAAGTTGAGAAGCGATATTAACGTCCTTACCAGAATATAAGGCAAGAAAGCTAGTTAATATTGTAATTGCAAATACATCATCAATAGAAGCACCAGCTAGTATTAAAGTAGGGATGCTCTTATTAGTACCAATTTTATTATCTATAAGGTTAATCATTTGAGGTACAACTACAGCAGGAGATACAGCAGCAATTATAAAGCCAAGAATTCCTCCCTGTATAAATGTAAATCCTAATAGTTTAGTAGATATAAAGGCTATAGTGAAGCCTTCTAATATGCCAGGTATACAACTCATCTTTATTGCAGGTCTTCCTATTTCCTTTAAATCAGACGTTTTTATACCCATCCCAGCTCTTAATAAGATAACAATAAGTGCTATTTTACGCAAATCAGAAGAGATATTTAGTAAATCTCCATGAACCAAATTAAATCCATAGGGACCTATAGTGATTCCTAAAATTAACATACCTAAAAGTCCAGGAAGTTTAATTTTTTCAAATATAAAGTTAGAAACAATAGCAAGTAATATAATAATTGCTATACTTGTAGCCATAAAATAGCCCTCCTTTTAAATTAAAGTTTTACAATGCCAAGATTAAGACCATAAATTATTAACACAAAATATTGAAAGAATTTATTTGGTGTTAATAATTTAGTTATTTTACACATAAAAATCTCCTACAGACATACTCATAGCGTTGTCTGTAGGAGTCATTAGCAATTGCGATTAAGGTGAACTCCATCACCATAAATTATATTTTCAGTATATCAATGTTTAAAAATAAAATCAATATTTAATAGTATATAATGTTACTGGAGTTTAAATTTCGATATACGAAATTTTGTGGAGTTTTATGGAATGTTATGATAACATAATAAATATAGAAAAATTACATAAGCTTTATTAGATATAAAGTTAAATTTAAGATAGAATTAAATAAAAAGATGTTTGTTACAAGTAATATAAGTTTAAGAGGAGGAAAGAATATGTTAAACTTTACACTTTATAATCCAACTAAATTAGTATTTGGAGAAAGTACAATAGAAACTATAGGAGAACATTTAGTTAAGAGTGGAATTAGAAAGGTATTAATAGTATATGGAAAAGGCTCCATAATGAAAAATGGAGTTTATGATACTGTTGTAGAATCTTTAGAGAATAATAACATAGATTATATTAAATTATCAGGAGTTAAGCCTAATCCAGTATTATCAAAGGTTCAAGAAGGCATAAAGTTAGCTAAAGAAAATGAGGTAGATGGAGTTTTAGCTGTAGGTGGAGGAAGTGTAATAGATTCGTCTAAAGCTATAGCTGCGGGAGTATGCTATGAGGGCAATGTATGGGAGTTATTTGAAGGTAAAGGAAGTGTTAAAAAAGCACTACCGCTATTTACTATATTGACTCTTTCAGCTACAGGATCTGAAATGAATGCAGGTGGGGTTGTGACTAATGAAGAAGAAGGTAAAAAGTGGAGCTTTGGTTCTCCATTATTATATCCAAAAGTATCTATATTAGATCCTTCAGTTCAAAGATCTCTTCCAGCAAATCAAACAGCTAACGGAGCAATAGACGCTATAAGTCACGTATTTGAAGCATACTATGGTGGAACAGAAAGCACAGATATGCTTGATGAACTCTCAGAAGGAATTATCAGAACTGTAATTACTCATACTAGAGAATTATTAAAAGATAGTAATAATTATAAATCAAGAAGTGAACTTGCTTTTGCAGCAACTCTTGCTTTAAATGGACTAAATGGCGTTGGTAGAAAAGGAGATTGGGCGTCTCACTCCATAGAGCACTCTCTTTCAGTACTTAATGATATTGCTCATGGTTCAGGTCTTGCTATAGTGATGCCTGCATGGATGAAGTATGTTCACAAGGAAGATGTTAAGAAGTTTGCAAAATTTGCAAGTCATGTATTTAATATAAACGAGGGCAATGATGAAGAAAAGGCTCTAAAAGGAATAGAGTCGCTAAGAAACTTCTATAAGGAAATAGGTGCACCTATAACTTTAAAAGAGGTAGGAGTTAAGAAAGATGATTTAGATTTTATAGCAGACAATGCTGCAATCCTTGCACCACTTGGAACTCTTAAACCTTTATATAGAGATGATATCTATAAAATTTTAGAAATTGCCTTTGAATAAACTTAGAATATATAAGGGTTAAGATAAATTAAAGGACTTTCGTAGAATAAGCTAATATTTTATAAAGATTAGTGGACTATTTTATGAAAGTCCTTTTGTTTCTAATTTATATCCTATAAAGTCTACTAAAAGTCCTATTAATAACACTACAAACCTTTGTAAGGATAATACAAAGAAATGAACTAACAATATCTTATAGAAAATAAAAAGGAATAATGAAGTTTTTATAGAATATATAAGAAAAAATGGGGTATATTACTGGAGTTTGGGGGAGTAGATTAATGTTAGAAAGTTATAGGTATATACAAAATGAAAATATAACAGTTTATTATATTGGAAATGATATGAGATTTGTAGTAGAAGTTAAAGAGGGAATACTTTATGCATATAAAGAATTAGAAAATTATTTTCATTTAATAGATAAAGGATTTTCTATAAGGGCTATTATAGCTATGAACAGAAGAGAATATAATTATATAAGTAAAATGATTTTAAAACTTAGGGGGAATAATGAATCTAAGAAAAGTCAAGTAGCTATTACATCTAAAAATGATCTATTGATATTGTCACCTTTTGCTTATGAGGAAGAGTCTACTTATGATTATGAAGGAGAAATGCTTCAAAAACTTATTTATAGTCAAGTGGTTCATATATTTAATGAATTTTTATCTTTAAATCCAGAGGCTTCATCCACATGGTTTGGACAAGGAATAGCTATATACCTATCTAAGTTATGGAATGAAGAAAATATTAATAAAGAGATAAAAAAAGCTATAAAGGAAGATATGATACCATCGCTAAAGATGATTCAAGAAAATAAAAGCCTATATAAAACATGGGGATGGACTATAGTAAGATATATAGAAGATGTCTATGGTAAAGAAATTATAAATGAAATCATAAGAAAGTATGATGTAGATGATATTTTTAATATATTAAAGTGTTCTATTGATGACTTTGAAGTTCAATGGAAAACTTGGTTAAAGGACGAAAACAATCTATCATAGAAAATAAAGACCGTTTCAATTTAGAAACAGTCTTTACTTTTTATGTTTTAATTATTTTCTTTTTTCCCAAGTATATATGTAAGTATAAAACCAATTAAAAAAGTTATAATTGATAGCATTCCTGATAAATTAAAAGTAAAACCAGGATATACTGGAAAGACAGAACCTAAAATTAATCCACAAATAGCAAAATATGCAGGTTGAGGATATTTACTCATAAAGGATTCTATGAGCTTTGTCATAGTCAATATACCTACAAGAACACCCAAACCACCAGGAATAAGTAAAGGAATATTAAAGGTAGAAACTGCATTAGTAAAAGTAGTATATAGTCCAATAATCAAAAGTACTAAAGAACCACTTACCCCTGGAAGAATCATAGTGGCAGCTGCAATGAATCCTGCTAGGAATAGGGATATAAAAGATTTTACACTTAAACTAGTCATAGCTATAGTGCTAACTTCTACATCACTAAATATAGACATAATTACCATTAATGTGAAAGTTAAGAGAAACCAAAGATAATTTATTTTTTTTACTTTTCCCTTTGTTGCTCTTTTATATAACATAGGAAATGAACCTAAAATCAATCCTATAAAAAAGAAATTGGTTGGCTCAGGGTGGTTTGTTAATAGATTTGTAATTAATTTACTAAATAGTATTATACCTAAGGCTGCACCTATAGCTATTTCACCAAGAAAGAAAATATTTTTTTTCCAATCTTTAAAAAAGCTATTTACAGCAGATATAAGTTTATCATAAATACCTAGAACTACCGCCATAGTTCCTCCGCTAACACCAGGAATAACATTGGAGACACCAATAACCATTCCTTTTAAAATAACAAATATATTTTCCATATTTTATCTCCTCATATAATTAAATTTGTAGTTAATTTAACCTAATGTTACAAATAACTACTCTAATTATATTGAGAACTCTTTTAATTTGCAAATTAATTATTTAAAAGTTAATAATATATTTATTTTTTGTTAATTTTAGGTTATTCGTGTTATAATGCAGATATGATGGATTATTTGAATTTTAATATTATTAAATCAACATAAAAACAAGCTTTATAAAGGAGCAAATCATATGTGGGATAGGTTTAGAATAGATAAAAAGTTAGATATAGATAGAAAGTATATAAATATTGGAGTTGTAGCTGTTATTACAGGAATTGCCTTATTTATAGGCTATGAAATAGTAAGTAGAAGTGGTACTTTTATTAATATAATTAAAAATGCAATATTAGGATTTTTAAGTGTAATAAGACCCATAATAATAGGAGCTATAATTTCATATTTATTATTTCCTTTAGTAAGACGTATTGAAATCTTTATTAAGAAATGTGTTAGTGTAAAGGAAAATAATAAATTTAATTGGATATATAGAATTATAAGTATCGTATTAGTTTTTTTTATAATAATACTATCAGTAGTATTAATATTTAATTTTATAATTCCACCTCTTTTAGAGAATGCAAAATCATTAATAAATAATATTCCACAATATGAGAGTGTAGTAAGGAATGGAATAAATAACTTGAATTCGTATTTTGCTACTTTAGATATAAATTATCAGCAAATTAGTACTTATATTGATAAGGTAACAGCAGCATTTGCAGTTATTGGTCAAGAGATAGTTAATATAATTACAAATAGCATTTATGGATTTGGTTCATTTATGATAGATTTTGTTTTAAGCATAATATTTACCTTTTATTTCTTAAAAGATAAAGAGATGTTATTTAAAACTATTAGGAGATTTGGGAGAGCTTTTATACCAGGAAAGTTAGGAACAGTACTTAAGCAATTTATTATAGATTTAGATGAAGTTGTAGGAGGATTTGTAAGAGGAGTTTTACTTGATGCCCTTATTGTAGGTATAGTTTCATCCATACTTATGTTAATGATTCATCATCCATTTGCTGTACTTGTTGGAGTAATTGCAGGTATAAGTAATGTAATTCCTTATATAGGTCCCGCTATAGGAGCAGTAGTAGCATTTATATTGGGGATGTTTTCTAGTATTACACTTGGAATTTGGGGATTCATACTTTTAATTATATATCAACAAATTGATGGTAATATTATACAACCTAAGGTGGTAGGTGGTAGTGTAGGACTTCCAGCTGTTTGGACTTTAATTGCTTTAACCATTGGAGGAGGGTACGCAGGAGCTATTGGAATGATAGTGGCAGTACCTATTGCAGCTATACTAAGTGTATATGTTCACAGAATTTATAAAAAAAAGTCAATTATATAGTGTAATAAAACTGATTTAGTTATGGATATAAGGGCAGGTACTGTAAATAGAAGCAAAAGAGAGGATAATAAGTATGGGAAAAATTTCAGCAGAAGAATTAAGGAGAAAAATGGATGGCAATGAGAAATTAGTTATACTAGATTTAAGAGATGAGCAGGCTTACAGAGAAGGACATATAGAAGGGGCCATATTGATTTCTTTAAGTGATATTTCTCATGACATTGAAGATATAGTTCAGAATAAAGATGAAACTGTATGTGTATATTGCTATAGCGGCAATAAAAGTGCTAGAGCTGCAATGATGCTAGAATACTTAGATTATTCTAATGTGTGTGATTTAGGTGGTATTACAAATTGGAGTTATGATCTTAAAAAATAGCTTCAATTTATTTAAAGTAGCTAGTAAGTAAATAAAAATAATAATAATATAAAGGTGTATGAGAGTAATCTCTACACCTTTATATTATTTATAATTATTTTACCGAAATCTTCACTTTTCATCTTTATATTTTCTACATAAAAAATCGTTTTAGGATCATTAGCTATGGCACGAATAGAGAAATAAGGTGGAAGCCTAAATCCTTTATTTATATTAAGAGCACCTATTAATTGTTTAGCAATAGAATCACTACCAGAATTTCCAGATACTATTACAGCAAAGATGGATTTATTATAGAAGTTACATCTTCTATATAGTGCTGTAAGACGGTTTATTACAGCTGTTAAATTAGCTGCTATAGCATCGTTATAGTTAGGACATAGCCAAATTACTGCGTCACTTTCTTCAATGGCAGGAAGAACATTTTCTGTCATAATACCTCCATAGAAACAACCTTTTTTCTTTCCATAATGAAGACAAAGTTTATAAGGACATCCTATACAATCTAGCACTTCTCCTCTTTCAATTTGTATTTCATTAATTTGAAAATAATTAATATGATCAGATACTAGGTGCCATAAGTCTAAGGTATTAGATGATTTATGTGGACTAGAGTATATAACAGAAATCTTTCCACTTTGAAGAGTCTTAGGATTATCCTTTACAAGGCGATTGACTAGTTTCCTACAGAGATCATAACAAATATCATTCAATGACATATCCATAGTCTTTTGCCACGTTAAAAAGTTTTTTAAAGAACTAGTGGCTTCTACTAGAGGATGGCCTATAAAAGCACATCCCATATTATTAGCAATATATACAATATCTTGAGCAAAACGTTTTGTACCATGGTCATCAATACTATATATAAGAATAGCACCGGTAGATCCAAGTAAGGTGTCTTTACCTTTCTCTAGAAGTTTTGATAGAAGGTTAATCATAGGGATATCATAACCAACATCCTCAACCTGAGCTACAAAAAGTAATTTTTTATAGGATAAATCAGGAAGATTACATACATCATCTATTACTACATGATGTATATTTTTAAGTGAATGAGACACCATAGTATTCAATATAGGAGATGTATTTTTATTTGGTAATATCACATATAAAGTTTCTATTATTATCCCTCCTAACAAAGTATTATAAATAACATTTTTGTTATAATAAAATATTAGATATATAAACAGTTTATTCTTATTATTTTTTATTATACAATTCATTTAAAAGATTATAGGTATTTTTTAATCTATTCATTAATTCTAAAGGTAAATCTAATGTTTCGTTTTCTGTACATCCATTTAGAAATTTATTTTTGCACCCCATATAGGTACCACCAATAAAGTTTGAAGAATAGTGAAAGTTACCTTTAATTGTATCAAGGATGCTGAGAGCACCAGAAGATAGGGCTGGAGCTATATAAGGTTTAAAACCGGTAGCACGAACCTCCAAATTTGCAGTTTTCGCCTTTTCAGTAAGAAAATCCGAGGCAGACTCATTGAAGTTTTCAATACTATTAGCAATTATTAATCCTTCACCATGGGGACCAAAAGCTCTACCTTCCTGTAAATAATTCGCAGTATCTTCCCTTAAGCTACTATAATAAGCTGCTCTACCATTCATAACCCCCAATCCATATCCGCGAATCTGCTCTGGAGCAAGACCTTGAAAATCAAGGGTACCATCCTTATTTTTATTGCTATCAATAAAAAGAGATTTGCATAATAAATCTACAGGATCAGATACTACTGCAAAGATTCCTTTGAACTTTGCATCTCTTGCCATTTGTCCATATACTTTAAGGATTTTTCTGTTACCATCAAACTGTACAAGTCTTACATCTTTTTCTTCTTTTCCTATAGGAGGAATACCTACAGATACACAAAATACAAATATATCACAGTTGAACAAATCTTCTTCCCTTAAGGGAAGAATTTGTAGATTGTTTTCTTTACCGTCGCAAGATAAAATTTGAGATAATTCAAGGTTAAGTCGATTCACTTTTTTAAAATCCTTATCATAAATGCCTAAACTAGATATTACATCATTACCTAGAAGTTTAAGGCCGGTTAAAAGAGTAGCACCTACATCTCCTAAACCAACTACATTTACTCTCCACTTTAGAGGGGTAGAATAGACTAGCACATCTAGAAAGTTTGGATAATTAGTATTTAAGGAAATAACTCTTTTTTCATTAATGGCATTTTTAAGCCAGATAGGTATTGTTTTATTTATTTTATAAGAGGATTTAAGTATACTTAAATCCTCTTTATCTAAAAACAAAAGATTTTCAGTAGAGACTATAAAGGATCTTCTAGAATTTTCACAATTTATAGAAGTTAAAGCAAAGATCTTACCAGTATAGTTTTTACAGAAATTTTCATCTGTAGAGATAAAGTCATCTCGTGTTATAGATTCATTAGTTATAATTAAATTATTATTAAATATATAGTAAAACATGTATAGTTCTCCTTTTATAGCATATTTTCAAGTCTGGTAAGTAGTTCTAAATCCTTTTCAACTAGGGCTGATGGAGTAGATGATAAATCATATTCAATTCCTTTTCCAATATCTGGACTTCGAGGAGTAGTTATAACTTCGCCTAGTGATGAAAGGGTTAGATTTCTCCCATATATGTTATGATATTCTCTTTCAAGTATTTTTAGTATTTCTATAGAATTTTCAAGACAGACTTTAGAAAAATTATAAACATTTTCGTGGGAAGTATTTTTTATGAATACTGGGTAAGTGTATGGTAATATACTATTAATTGATGGAATTAAGTTTCGTTTAGGAAATTCTCCTCTCCATATAGCATCTCCACCTAAAAATGGATATAAAGAATTCTCATTAAACCAAATTTTGAGTCTAGGTATGAAGTATACGCTAGAAACTTGCCTATTTTGCATATCCATTAAATCTTTTCCTCGACCAGAGAGAATACCGCAATGGATTTTTTTCACATTAATTCCTTGATTAATTAGTATAGGGTCTAAGGCTCTCATTCTATACCCCTTATGGAGAATGTTATCTACTAAAAAAATTGGTCGATTAAAGGACTTTATCATTTTCATTTGGTTATTTAAAGATAGGTAATAGGGAGATTCGCCTATAAAGAAGTTCTTCATATCACCATAATAATACTTTTCTGTATGAAGGGATTTGGTAACAGTATTTGGCACTAAATCTCTATCTAAAATATCACCATAAGGTACACACATAGCTTCACCATATTCCTTAGATGCTTTTACATAAGTAGAGATACTATTTTCATGACAAATATTTCTTATCATTTTTTGATGAAGTACTTCGCTATTAAAGCAAAGTAAAAGTTCATTAGGATATAATTTTGAAAGAGCACCTTGCAATAATTTTCTTCTAGAATTAATTACATTCTTAATTTTAGAGTTACTTCTAAAAGGTTCTTTTAAAATATTCTCTACATCTAAGTTCAAAATACATGGACTAGTCATATTAACTGCTAATACAGGAGACTCCTTATTTTCAGAGCCAATATTTACAAAACCTTGGGATAGCATTATTTCTACTAAGGTTGAGCTAGATAATGAACTATGGCATGGATTAAAGACAGCGTATTCATAATCCTTAGAAATAGCATAAGCTAAAGCCTCAGTTAAAATAATTTGCTCAAGAAATTTATATTTTTCTCTATCAGTAACATAAATTCCATCTATAAATATCATTCTTCCTGTAGATAGGGAACGAAGTGCTCTAGAAATATTCTCATCTTTAACTTCATCGTAAAGATTATTTGAACGAACCCAATGCATTGCGGCAATAGCTAGAATTTCACTTTTTTTAGAATCTTTAATCATTACTAGTTTAGGAGCTTCCTTATCTTTAAGTTCTGATAAGATAGATTTTATTTCATTACTAAGGTTTAAATGAGAGAATAATTTTAATATTATATTATCAGTAACTTCATCAACAAATTCAAAATCTAAGTGACTTTCATTTAGAGATAGCTTATCTAGGGGTTCTCGTTGGTAAAAACCATTTTCATTAATATATTGAGAAACTAAAGGATCTACTAAGGTTGAAATATCTCTATTTCTATCTATATAGTTTCTGATTTGACTAGAGCTTATGGTAGAGTATTTAGCTGGAAGTTTTAATACTTCTACAGTGCCATTTATAAGAGATTTAGCAGCTAAAAGTTTTTTTGAATTACCTCTTTCAAAAATTATGTGATTAAAAGTATGAATGGAATCCTCTTCCACAGGATTACGATAGCAAGAGGCATTTAAAAGTACATCGCTACCTGAAACAAAGAATATTTGAGAATCTGAAAATGATTCCTTAAGCATTCTTAAATCATTAGTATTAGATATATTCACTTGCATAGTCTCAGGGTATATATAAATATTAAATTCATCACAAATTGATAAATTAATTAATATTTTTCTTAAAAGATTAGGTAAGGTTTTTTTAGACCAAGAAAATTCATCCACGGCTAAGTATACTTCATAACCTAAATCACGAATTGCTTTAGAAATATTCTTATGTCCTAAAGAGAAAGGGTCAAAGGTACCAGGGAAAAATGCTATTTTCTTAGGGATATCTATAAGAATATCGCCATTTAAAAAAGTATAGTCTGCTATAAATCTATAGATGTGATTTAGAGCAGCTGCATTGGTTAGTAAAAGTAATCTATTATTGTCATCATTACCTATAAGAGTAAGAATTTTTTTAGCTACTAATTTGAAAACATATAACTTATCATTTATAGAAATTGTTGAACTTCCAAATATATCCTTACCAAGAGTGATTATGGCTGCTTGTTTAACCTTATCCTTATAATCACCTATACCATTTAAAATAATAGATAACATTGATTTTAATCTTTCATTATAAATTTTTTCATTTTCATTATAACGAGATTTATATACATCATAGTTAGACAAGGAGATTCCTATAGCTTTAAGAATTAGTATCTTAACATCTTCATTTGAAGTTTTAATTTTGCTTTTTAAATCATCAATAATTTCATCTAATTCATTAGGTGCTAGCCATAAGATTATCTGACCTAAGAAAGGTGATATATATTCTGTGAATTTCTGGCCTTCAATTTCTAGTCCACGTAAAAGCTCTATAGCTACTTCATTTCTTTCTGAATCATTTAGGTTAGGCATAATTTTAATTATTGAAGAGCCTGCACTATTTCTAACACTTTCCATAGCACTAACTTTTAACATATTACAAAAGTGAATGCAAGTATGAAGTCCTGTAGTTGGCGCAATATAGAGTGTATAATTAAGAAGTATATCTATCTGATGTTTTTTTACCACCCAATTAGTAGCTGTTTTTAAGTTGCTAAGGAGGATATCTGGGATTTTATTATAATCTTCCTTACAGTAAGTTTTAAAAAGAGATATATGGTCATCCATATTAAGAGTTGTGAAAATTTTTAAATATAAATAATTTTCAGATGAATTTTTCCTTCTAGTTTTAATTTCTCCAAGATTTTTAATCATATAATCAAGTATAGAATGAGTAGGTGGTATTTTAGGAATTATATCGTTTAAACTTTCAAGAGCAGCTAATCTTATAACTACATTTCTTTTTTTTACTTTATCAATAATGAATTCTATGAGTGAATCTAAAGTTTCATCATAGGACTCAAAAGATATATACTTTGCGGTATAGAGTAAATACAGCTGAGTTTCAAAAGAAGTTATGTTTTGAGACATATAATGTTTCAAGAGAATACTTCTATATATTTTCATAAAAATTTTTCTGGAATTTATAAAAACAGAGTTAACCATGATTTTAGTATTATAGCCAATCCAGTTTTTATGAGCATTTACTAGTTTACCGCTAGGATAAAGCATTAATGAAATATACTCTTCAAATAATTGATAACTATTTATGTTAGGTTTATCTATAGATACATTTTTAGGTAATTCTTTACTATAATCTTCATCAAAAATAGCTATTAATTTTCCTATTAGATATGCACAGTGACGGCGAATGTCATCTTCTCTATGAGCTAAATTGTCATAAAGAAATTCTAGAGTTTGTAGCTTTTGTTTTTGAGTAAAGTAAGTACAATATTCTTCTAATACTCTTATATATTGGCGAAGGTTTTTCCAGTTATTCTCACTTCGAGCCTGTTCTAATATAGTATTTAACGAATATTCATCACGTAATAAGTACATAAGATTTATATTGTGATTTATTGCTAAATGTTTCATACTATCAGTTATTTCTTTTCCTGTAAGCAAAGAATATATTGGAGGGGTTACAGAAGATAAATTGTCTTCTTTAAAATCTAAATCAACATTTACACCAATACTCTTTATGTAATCTTCGAAGTCTTTTAACTTGCCATATACTTTTTTATAACGAGATTCCTTTTTAGCATCAACATTTTCTAGTTTTTGAAGAATTACTTTAAAAGATTTTTCTAAAGAAAAAATATGCATAGTAGGATATGAATTCGTAAATACATTTTTAACTCTAAAATCACAATAGATGAGTATTAATGATTCTAAAGATAGATTTTCAAGTTCTAAATCCCAAGTAGAATGATTTATAGCGATATTTCTAATATAATTTATATTGTGGTTTCTAAACCATTGGTCTGTGTAATAGTAGTGGAGATGTGGAACGCGTTTTAGCTCTTCACCTTTACATCCATATTTTCCAATGTCATGTCCAGCAGCAGCTCCAGAGACTCTTCCTAAATCTATAGGTAACCCTTTAGTTTTAAGTTGGCGTGCTAAAAACATAGCTAGGTAATGTACACCACAGATGTGATCTAAAGTATTATACTTAAATATTTCTCCATTAAGCTTCATCATTTCATATACATAGTCACGGTCAAAGGCTTTAATGAATTTTAAATATTCATCTTTTCTTTCTAGTTCTTCAATTTCACTATCTGTTAAAGTTATTAAAGGATATTTTGCTTGCCAACAATCTGAATCAGATATGGATTTTTCTATATTACATAGAACCTTATAAATTCTAAGGAATATTTCACATCCTGAAGTTAATTTTGAATCTAATTCTATAGTTACTGCATCTTTAAAATTCTTGCTTAAGGCATAATTATATAAATATACTAACCATTCATTAGGGCCTTCTTCATATAAATCATTTAATAAAGGAGTACATAGATAAAGAACTTTAGATGGAGAAAAATCTTTTTCCACTAAAATGTCTTGGAGTGTGTATAAAAAAACTGGTGAGTTTATATGCTTATCAAGAAATTTTTGCGATATATTTTCAGATTTTAAGAAATGAGAGTTATAAAGCTTTCTTAAAATCTTTTTCTTTATTTCTTTTAATTGTAAAATTTCCATAGAGACCTCCTAAACATGAATATATAACATGTATAAAACATATTTCTTATAAATATTTTATCATTTAAACTGCATTTATCCTAATAAATATACTATAATAATAATCGAAATAATATATTCATAAAATCTAATTATTTATTATAAGAGAGAAATAAGAAAGAATTAAATGAAAAACTTTTATTTTATCTTATTTTTATATATAATCTATTTATGATGTTTTTAGGAGGATCTATGATAGAATTAATAAAAAAGGTGGATATAACACTATTGCAGTTTATAAATAAAAAATTACGATGCAAATTTTTAGATAAAATTATGCCATATATAACATTTTTAGGATCTGCCACATTTTGTATGGTTTTTGTTGTGATGACTGTAATGTCTAAAAGTAAAGAAATTAAGAACCTAGGATTTCTAGCATCTTTATCAATTATTACTTCTGGCGGTATTACTCACTTTCTAAAGAGAGTAAAAAATAGGATACGACCATATATAAAGTTTCCAACGCTAAACATAAAGAAGATAGGTGTAGATGATTATTCCTTTCCATCAGGTCACACCACTGCAGCTTTTTCAATTGGAGTTAGTATTGCACTAAGCTTTACTGGATTAGCAGTAGTATCTATAGTAATTGCTAGTCTTGTGGGATTTTCAAGGGTTTATCTTGGTGTACATTATCCAACAGATGTAGGTGCAGGAGTTGTAGTTGGAACTTTGAGTGCCATTTGTATGCATATGATAGTATAATAATTAGGAAAGAGATAAGAATTTAATTTAAATTCTTATCTCTTTATTACATCATAGATTATTCTTAAAGAATTAAGGAATAGTCAATATTTCATCAATTACCCTTCCATCACATTTTGGAAATTTAATACCTAAAACTTTTGAGAGGGTAGGGGCTATGTCCACTAAATTCATATTATTCATAAAAAAGTTTTCTTTAAACTCTTCACCACATCCAATAAAGAGAGTATGGATATCAGGACTATTAGGATGATAACCATGATTTCCGTTAGATTTTCCCTCTTTAGGAGTGGTTGAAGTCACTATAGTATCATTAAATTTATCAATAAAAATAAAACCTCTTTTAGCCTCAATCATAAATGTAGCCTTAGGATCACCACCTAAATCTATTATCTCATCATTTCTATATATCTTTGCAATTCCCTTAGATTCATCAAGAGATAAGGCTTTTAAAATATTATAAACTTTTGAGGAGAGATTTTTATTAAAGTCATCCTTAACGTATACATAGGCACTTCCATCACAAGATTTTACATATACTCTCCAAGAATTAAGTCTATTATTATCATCCATGCTTATTAACCCTTGATTTTTAAATAGGGTGTTTAAGGTAATAACTTTATTAAAGTCCTGAAATCCATGATCACCTAAAATAACTATAGAAGAATTATCATATATACCAGCTTCTTTCAGAGCTTTTATTACATCAGCTAATCTCCCATCATGGCGATGAAGTGATTCTACAGCTTCTTTAGAATCAGTACCATAACCATGACGTTGACTGTCTAAGTCTAAGAGATGTAGTAAAAGTAAGTTAGGTTTATACTTTTTAATGGTTTCTATAGCACAAGCAGTAGCAAAATTATCTAAGTTAGGCTCCTTTATACCATCAAGGAGATGTTTAAATTTTCTGTTTAAATTGAATTGGTATATAGGGCTTCCACCTAGAAGTGATGCCATTTCTTGAGATATATATTTATTGTTAGAGAAAATTTCAGGCATATTATATTTTATAGAGGATCTACCAGTAACAGGCCAAAATATAGATCCTACAGTAAGCCCCCTACTTTTTGCCATATCATATAGTGTTGGACCATTTACATATTTTCTGAACCAAAACCAATCTGGGGCAGCTTTTTCAGGTTCTAATAATTTATTGTTTACAACCCCATGGTTTTTAGGATACTTACCTGTAACTATGGTAGTGTGAGCTGGATATGTTAATGATGGATATATAGATTTAACATTTCTAACTACTGACCCCTTTTGAATGCATTGTGAAAAAGTTGGTAAGTTACTTATTATATCAAAATCAGCTGCTTTTAATCCATCAATTGAAATAACAACCAAGTGCTTATTTGTTAAATTATTCATAACTTATTCTCCTTAACTTTATGTTATATATAAATTATGATATACTAATTTTGTTATTAAATCTACATAGTAAGATAATATAAATAAGGAATAAAGAAGAAAAGTGGCGTAAGAAGGTGTAATTTTGGAGCTAAATTATAAAGAACAATTCACTATAAAGTTTCATGAAGGAGACTTTATGGGAAATGTTAAATTATTTACAATAATGGATTATGTTCAACAAGTTTCAGAAGGTCATTCTCAAATTTTGGGGGTGGATTTTCAGTCTATGATGAATAAAGGATTATTTTGGGTAGTATCTAGAGTTGAAATTACAATGGAGAGATATCCTAAGGTTGGAGAAGATATAACAGTAGAAACTTGTTTAGGTGGCCGTGAAAAAGTCTTTATGAAAAGAAGATTTAAGATTAAGGATAAGGATGGACAAGTTATTGGTAGAGTTTTGATATATTATTTAATTGTAGATATTGAAACTAGACTTCCACAAAAGCCGTCCATGTGCCCAGTAGATATAAATATTAATGTAGGGGATGTCATTGATAATAAGCTTAACAAGATAAAGATGCCAGGTGAGGCTATAGAAACTGTCAATAGGAAGTTATATTATAATGATATAGATATAAATAATCATGTTAATAATGCTAAATATATTTCTTTTATAGAAGATTTCTTTTCTTTAGATTGGCATAGAGAAAAGAAAATATCTTATATGCAACTTAACTTTATTAAGGAAATTAAATTTGATGATTCGCTAATAATGAATAAATTTATTGAGGATAAAGAAAGTAATAGTTTTTGCATTAATGGAATTTCAGGAATTTCAGAACAAGAATTTTTTCAATGTAGGGTAAAGTTTTAAACAAATGTGTATTGAAAAGTCATTAAGATAAAGGTATCTAGATAATAAAATTTTTAGATACCTTTTATTTTAAGAAATAACTAATATAGTATAAATGAAAAAGTGTAAAGGAATACATAATATAAGAATATAATTCAATAAAGTGAAAATTAAATTCAAACAGCAATTATATATAAAATTTGATTTAAAAATATTTATAAATATGAAATAAGAAGTGAAAAAATTTACGAGTAATAACCATTGACATTAATGGGTAAATAATTCATAATAAATATGGAATATTCATAAAAGATTTAAAATTTAAAATAAGGGGGAGCAATAATTGACACATAAGAAGGGTTTGAAAAAGGCCGTTAGCAAAGAAGGTATTATATTTCTAATTTTATTTTTAGGTTTTTTCATAGGTATGGGAAGTGTTATGGGAACCATAAATATGTTTAATACCCTAATGGAAACTGCGTATAGCTTATTAATGAAAACAGTTTTTTATATAATGGCTATTGCAGTATTGGCAGGAGCTATATCTGCACTTCTATCAGAATTTGGAGTGGTATCTTTAATTAACAAATTGTTATCACCATTAATGAAGCCACTTTATGATTTACCTGGTGCTAGTGCTATAGGAGTTTTAACCACCTATCTGTCTGATAATCCTGCTATACTTACTTTAGCAGATGATAAAGGATTTAGAAGATATTTTAAAAAATATCAGTTGCCAGCTTTAACTAATTTAGGAACAGCCTTTGGAATGGGGTTGATTATTACTACCTATATGATGGGACAAAAGTCACCTATAGGAGAAAGTTTTATACTGCCAGCTATAATAGGTAATATAGGAGCTGTAATAGGAAGTATTATAAGCACTAGATTAATGCTTAGACAAACCGCAAAAATTTATGGAAAAGAAGAAATGTGTGTACAAGACAATGATACTGGTTTTGACATGATGAACTATAGAGAAATTAGAGATGGAAGTGTTGGAGAAAGATTTATTGGTGCTATGCTTGAAGGAGGAGCTTCAGGAGTACAAATGGGACTTGCTATAATTCCAGGAGTTTTAATAATTTGTACTTTAGTTTTAATGCTTACTAATGGACCATCTGCATCTGGAGCTTACACTGGAGCTGCATCAGAAGGTATCGCACTCTTACCTTGGATTGGGGAAAAACTACAATTTATATTAGTTCCGTTATTTGGTTTCCAAAGTCCTGAAGCTATAGCTTTCCCGATAACATCTTTAGGGGCAGCAGGAGCTGCAATTGGTTTAGTACCGGAAATGTTACAAAATGGATTAATAGGCGGTAATGAAATTGCAGTATTTACAGCTATGGGGATGTGTTGGAGTGGATATTTAAGTACTCACGTTGCGATGATGGATGGTTTAAAGTGTAGAGAATTAACAGGTAAAGCTATTGTTAGTCATACCTTTGGTGGATTAATAGCAGGTATGTCAGCTCACTTTATATATTTACTTATATCAAAATTCATATAAAAATAAAAGCCACTTTTATAAAGTGGTTTTTATTTTTATTATAATGGACATACATATATAACTATATAACTATTTTACTTATAAAATAGTTATATAGTTATATGTGTCTCAATGGGTTCATTAGTAGAATTTAAGTAATTATTTAGTATACCAGTCCTTAAGCCTTCACTACATATAATAATGTTATAAAAGTTACAATAGTTTACAATATGAGTTATTATTTCACATCCACCTAATATAATATCAGCACGTTTTTTTGAAAGACCTTGTAAGTTTTCTCTCTCTTTTAAACTTATAACTTTAAGGCTTTCACAAAGAGTTTTTAGTTCATGAGGGTTGGAAAATTCTATTGTGTTAGTAGATGAACATGAATTTGTTAAATAATTAGAATATATCTTTCCGAGATTCTTAAAAGTTCCGCCAATGCCAACTAAAGAGCTTCCATAAAAGCTTTCAATCCAAGGTATATTAGAAAATAGCTTATAGAAAAAGTCCTCGTTGTAGTCACAGCTCAAGTATCTACCACGCTTATTAACTTTTATTTTCTCAGTTATGTTTATAGAACCTAGAGGAATACTAGTGTAATTTGTAAATTTACCCTCTTCTACAAAAATTAATTCTGTACTATTTCCACCAGTGTCCATTATTATACCTTTATCTAGATTACAAGTAGAAAAAACTCCTAGGTAAGATAAATAAGCTTCTTCTTTAGGTGACAAAACCTGAACTAAAATTCCAGTATGAGCTTTTATTAAATCAAGAACATAGTTACTATTTTCAGCTACTCTTAAAGCTTCCGTAGCTACACATATGATTTTAGAAACTTTATTTATAATGCAAGAACGCAAAAATTTTTTTAAAACTGTTATTACATGAATGGTTTTTTCAGAACTTATAATTTTATTGGTAGCTAAGGTAGCTCCAAGTCTTAAATGTTCCTTATCTTCATCTATAATCTTTGGATTGGACTTATCATCTATATTAACAATTAGTAGGTGAACCGTATTTGAACCAATATCTATAATAGCAATAATATTCATAATACTTGATACCTCCCCAAAAAACTCTTTTATTATTTATACGATAAAAATAATAAAATATCACATAATAAATATATTAGACTATTGAAATTTAAAGAAAGAGTTTTTAAAGAAGATATTATAAGAAAAAAATATTAAGGCTATGTATAAGAAAAAATCTACAGAACTAAAATTTCTAATAAATTTCACATAGCCTTAATGTTTACTAAGTTGCAGTTTCAATGAGAAGTATATTGCTAGATATATTTGCTTTTACTTCAAAAGTTTCATTGGAAATATAAGCGCTGTCAGAGCCTGTTAAGGTAATATTATCAGAATTATTTGTAAAAATTTCAGTTTCTCCATAACATTGAAATAAATAGCCTTGTCTATCTTTGTTAATTGTAAAAGTTAAATCCTTGTTAGGTTGTAGTAATGCAAAATAAATATTAATATCACAATTAGATTTAATTGGAGCCAGACCATTTAAAGGACTAATAGCGTATATCCACTGATTTTCAATAGAATTTTTAAAGTCATATTTATTTAATATAGGAGATTTACTATTCTTTTTTTGAATATAAGAGTTATTATTGGTGTATAAGGTTATTTCAATGATATCTAGAAAATCAATGCCACTATTAAAAATATCATAAGTTATCCCATCCATAGAATTAATATAAAGAAAATTTCCAGATGAAAGGGTTTCTAAATTTCCTATGTTATCGCTATATAGTAATTCACCGGAGATTACATACATAATAAATTCTTCTCCTATTTTAAAATTATTATGAGTTCCACTTCTAGGAACTAAGGTAATATTTTTTAGTTCTTTGATGCAAAGTTCTGAATCCATATTTTCAATAGAAGTAGAAAGATTAGAAGTAGTTTTTAAATAAGAAAAATCTTCTTCTTGATTATAAGTAACAATTCTTCTATTAATCAAAATATTACCTCCCACTATATAATTAAATGTTTATATGATCAAATAATTTTAATAAATATAAAATTATTCTACGATATTAGTATTTGCAGTTTTTATAATTTAATAGTAGGTATGTTTTTCACCTACTATTAAATAAATTAATAAGTGGAATACATTAGATAATAAAAGAATATATGATAAGATGATATTTATTGTTTAAAATGTGGTAATATAGTAATATAAAAAACTTAAAATGACTTTGGGGGGAATAATTAGTGATAAAATTTCTTAAAGAATGGATAATACCAGCATTAATTGCTATAATTTTAGGATTTTTAATAAATAAGTTTATTTTTTTCAATGTAAATGTTCCAACTAAATCTATGTATCCCACTATTACACCAGGAGATAGAATATTTTCATTGAGAACTTATAAACCATCATCTATTAAAAGAGGAGATATTTTAGTATTTCATTCTGATGAGCTAAATAAAGACTTGATTAAAAGAGTAGTAGGTCTTCCAGGAGAGAATGTAGAAATTCAATCAGATGGAAGTGTATATATAAATGGTGAGTTTCTAGAGGAGAGTTATGTAAGTAGTTTTAGCGATACTACAGGTTCTTTTAATGTACCAGAAGGTTGTTATTTATTTTTGGGAGATAATAGAGGAAATTCTATTGATGCACGATTATGGGAAAATCCTTATATATCTTTTGAAGACATACAGGGAGAAGGAAAATTTATTATATTTCCTTTTGATAGGTTTGGTAAACTAAAATAGTGTATAAGTAAGTAAAATGTTAAAGAAGTATTGAAGTGGTGAAATTTATTTCACCATTTTTTTATTTTAATTTATGCTAAATACAATAATAATTAAACTATATTTAGGGAAAGATAAATTCATATCCATAAAATATATTTAAAGGTATAAGGGAATTTAACAATAACTAAAATCGGCAATAAAATAAAGTGGTAAGTAATGGAATGAGGGGAAAAGTAAATATTAAAAATAAGTCTAAAGATGCATAATTAATGTGACTAATATATTTTACAAAGGAGGAATTATAAATGAAAGATAATAAGAGATTATCCCATACTGCCTATGGTGGTATAAAAGGTGATGATTATATGCCTTTTATATCAACTACAACGGCAATGCCTGAGTCAAGTGTTTATTCTATTCTAATGGGTGCAGTATTTACAATGATATTTGCTGCTGCAAACACTTATTTAGGATTAAAGGTTGGTCTTACAATTTCAGCAGGTATTCCTGGGGCAATACTTGCCACAGGGATTTTAAAAGGATTATTTAAAAGAAACAATATATTAGAGGCTAATATGGTTGCTTCAATTGCAGCAGTTGGAGAATCTATAGCAGGTGGAATTATATTTATACTACCAGCAATTATTTTATGGGGAATTACCTTAAGGGTTTCTACAATAGTTATTGTTACTCTTCTAGGAGGGATAGTAGGTATATTTTTTGTTACTCCTTTAAGAAAATTTTTAATAGTTGAGGAGCATGGAAATTTAGTATATCCAGAATCTATGGCTGCAGCTGAAGTTTTAGTTAATGGAAGTGAAGGTGGTAGTGGATTTAAAATGGTTTTAATGGGTCTCGGAATTGGTGGAGGTTATAAGTTAGCTTCTGGAGGATTTGCTCTTTGGAGTGAAAGACCAGAATGGGTTATACCTGCATATCAAAATTCCGTATTTGGAATAGATACATTAGCTTCACTTCTAGGGGTTGGCTTTATTGTAGGTACAAAAGCATCGGCATTTATGTTTGGAGGATCTCTTGTAGCTTGGCTTGGATTAATACCACTTATTAAATATATAGGTAGTACAGTTCCAGAACCTTTATTTCCTTCAACTATGTTAATCTCTGAGATGGGAGCTTCAGATATATGGAGTAAGTATATAAGATATATAGGAGCGGGAGCTGTTGCCGCAGGAGGATTTATTTCTTTAGGAAAATCTGCACCAACCATTATTAGATCTTTTAAAGAAGCCATGTCAGGTATAGGTAAAAAGGAAAGTGGTGCAACTACTAGAATAAATGAAGATCCGCCAATTGTTTGGGTGATAGCTTCAGCAATATTGGTATTTGTTCTTGCATGGTTATTGCCACAAATTAGAGTAGGAATAATTGGCTCACTAATGGCAGTAGTATTTTCATTCTTCTTTGCAGTAGTTTCTGCAAGAATGGTTGGTATAATTGGTGCATCAAATAATCCTGTATCGGGTATGACTATTGCTACTTTACTATTTGTTACAGCCATATTAAAGATAACTGGCAATATAGGGCAAGAGGGAATGATTACAGCTGTTATGGTAGGTGGTATAGTATGTGTAGCTATAGCTGTTGCTGGTGGTACAGCTCAAAGTTTAAAGACTACATTTGTAATTGGTGGTTCTCCAAAGAAAGTACAAATTGGAATGTATTTAGGGTTAATATTTGGTGCTGTAGTTTCTGGGTATGTATTATTAATGCTTCATAATACATATGGAATTGGTTCAGAAGCAGTGCCAGCACCACAAGCTACTCTTATGTCAATGGTTATAGAAGGTGTTATGACTGGTGAATTACCTTGGGTACTTGTGTTTGTGGGAGTATCTATAGCTATATTTGCAGAAATATCTGGTCTACCAGTACTACCAGTTGCGCTTGGTTTATACTTACCTATACATTTAAATGCAGGTATATTATCAGGTGGTATAATTAGAATATTTGTTGAGAAGAAATTTAAGAAAAATGAATCCCTTATGAAAGAAAAAGTAGAGAGAGGTATTCTTATATCTTCTGGATTAGTTGCTGGAGATGCATTAATGGGTATAGTAGTTGCAGGGTTTGCTACTTTAGGACTTAATGTGGCCTTTGGACTTAATTTTGAAGGATTAACCCAAAATTCTATATTCTCAACAGGTATATTTATAATTCTTGGAGTAATTATTTATCTTATTTCTTGTAGTGGAGATAATGAAAGAACTTAAAGGTAAATTATGATTATTGATAATATTTCTTATAATATTAAAAAATATGGATATAATTATGAATAATATTAAAGTTAAGAGCCGTTAAGGCTCTTAACTAATTTGTAGGTGATTTGTATGAAAGGTAAAAAAACACAAAATAAAGAAGAAAAGAATTTTCTTTTATATATTCCCCAAATTGAACATGATAACTATAAAATTAATGATAATAATATAGTTACTCTATACTTTGAACATAACAAACCTATAGAAAAGTTCGCAAGATGGTTAGTGAAAAAAAATAATCTTAGTGATATAGTTTTTGATGATAAATCATCGCTGGCATGGACTTTAATAGATGGTAAAAGAAGTATATATGACATTGCACTTGAGATGGCAAGGAGATTAGGTGATACGGAAGAAGTAGCTATAGAGAGGCTTGTAATGTACATAAGATATATTGCTAGAAAGAGGTGGATAAAATTCATAGGAATAAAACATAACCAGGGTTGATATTAGGAAATATGTAGACATTGAGAGTAATATCTACTATTTAAATAAATAAATTGAACAAAAACAACCTACTATATAGCTTGACTACTTTAGGCTTTGGTGTATAATTATGACTTGACTAGATAGAAATTTTTACGGAAATGTAAAAAATCTATCATATTTTATTTTAAGCATATTTTATATGAATAAAATTCGGATAGATAATAATATTAAAAATATAAATTTATAAGTAGTAGGGGTATAAAGATGATTATTGCAGATGTTAAAGTTGGTAGAATTACAATGCCATTAAAAAAACCATTCGTAACTAAAAACGGAGTTTATAATTATTCCAACGAAGTAGTTGTAAAGATTTTTACGGAAAATGGAGATGTGGGAATAGGAAGTGCAGCTCCAGCACCAAGAGTGACAGGGGAGACAGAAAGTTCAATTGTAGGTGCTATTAAACATATTACTACATTTATTAAGGGAATGGATCTTACGTGTCTTCAATGTATTTTTAAAGTTATGGATGAATGCATTAAAGGAAATAATAGTGCAAAAGCAGCTGTAGAAATTGCTATATATGATCTTTGGAGTAAAGGAGTAAATACTCCTTTGTATAAGTTATTAGGAGGATTCAATTCAACGGTACTTACAGATATAACTATACAAGATGATGATAAGATGGAAAATATGATAAATGCAGCCTATGAAGCTACTAGAGATGGCTATACTAATATAAAGATAAAGCTTGGAAATAATGTAGAATCAGACTTTGAAAAAGTGAAATTTATTAGACGTGCTATTAGAAAAGGAATAAAAGTAAGAGTTGATGGGAATCAAGGCTGGTCACCTAAAGATGCAATAAAGATAATTAAGAAGATAGAGCAATTAGATTTAGACATAGAGTTTGTAGAACAACCAGTTAAAGGTTGGGATATCGAAGGATTAAAATTTATTAAAGATAATGTGGATACTATGATTTTAGCTGACGAATCAGTGTTTGGATCCCCAGAGGCCTTTAAGGTAATTCAGAATAGAGCTTGTGACTTAATCAATATAAAACTGATGAAATGTGGAGGAATACAAAATGCCATAAGAATTTACAACATGGCAGATACCATGGGTATAAGGTGTATGGTCGGTTGTATGTTAGAGAGCAAAATTGGGATCACAGCAGCAGCAAGCTTTGCAGCTTCAAGAGGAAATATGATAACAGCAGATTTAGATACAATGATATACTTTGCAGAGGACCCTATAGTTGGAGGAGCAATCTTTGAAGGAAATAAAATCACTTTGTCCGATGAACCTGGCCTTGGAATTACTGATATAAGAGGTTGGGAAGAAATAGTATAAGTAAACTTTATCCATCTATATATTATACTAATTTTGCATAGATGAAAGGGTTTAAGATTAATATATAGAACTTATAATAAGTTACTATGAAAATTCATTATAAGAATCTAATAAAGGAAGTGGTTTTATGTCAAATGATCTTAAAGACCAATTAAAGAAACAGTTAGAGGTTGCCATAGAAGAAGAAAGATTAGAACATGTTATAAAAATAATAAATGATGAAATTCTTAAGTGTATAGAGAAAAGGAAGCATATAACCAATGCCATATTAGAATACAGAAAAAATGTTTTAGAAGAATTTAAAGACGATGAAGATAAGATAATAGAGTATTTTGACCATGAAAACTACGTAAAAGAAGAAAATTTTAAAAGCACTGATAGAAAATTAAAAGAACTAACAGTGTTAAAATCTTCTCCTTATTTTGGTAAGGTTACTTTTAGAGAAGAAGATTATGGGATAGAAGATATATACATTGGAAGGTTTGGAGTAACTTTAGAGGAAACCTTTGAACCGCTGATTATAGATTGGAGAGCTCCAATTTCAGCACTTTTTTATAATAATTCAGGAAATATTGGACAGTATAATTCACCTGAAGGAGAAATTACAGCTTCTATTTTAGGAAGGGTTCAATATATCATAAAGAGAGGTAAATTAGAGGGATTATTTAATTCTAATATCGATATAAAAGATGATATTCTTCAAATGGTATTAAGCAAAAACTCTTCAGATAAGCTTAAAGACATAGTTATGACTATACAACAAGAACAAAATGAGATTATAAGACAAGATAAGAATAAGATACTAGTTGTAGATGGTGTAGCTGGAAGTGGTAAAACTACTATTGCACTTCATAGAGTTGCTTATTTAATTTATAATTACAGGAATCTTTTAGAAAATAAGGTTTTAATTTTAGGACCTAATAGAATATTTATAGATTATATTTCAAATGTTCTTCCAACTTTAGGAGAGACCGGAGTATTTCAAACTACATTTTTAGATTTAGCTTTAGATTTAGTAGATGTAGATGATGTTATAGATATTAAAGATGTTATGGAAAGAATTCTTAATAAAGATAAAGGTTTTGAGAAGAAAATTATTTATAAGAGATCATTAAGGTTTATGGAAGATCTAGATAAACTTGTTATTAAGCTAGAAGAAGATAGTTATTTTAGCCATGGGGTTTTCTTTGGAGATAAAGTTATAGCAACTAAAGAAGAAATAAAAGCCATGTTTACAAAAGACTTTACTTCACTACCATTATTTAGAAGAAGTAAAAAAATTAAAAGGATTTTATTCTCTAGAATTAGGGATGTGAGAGATGAAGAGTTTAGATCTATTGAAATGAGGTATAAAGAGAAAAAGAAAGAGTTTACCCCTGAAGAATTAATACTTCATATAAATGATTTAGAATTCAAAAGAAAGTTAGAAATAAGAGAATTAGTAAGAGATGTAATAGAAGTAAAAGCTACATTAAGTTATTTAGATGGAAAAAATATAGAAAAGATATATGAAGAATTTAATGGTAATAAAGAATATACAGAAGAAGACTTGGTTGCTATATTATACTTAAAAGCTAAACTTATGGGCTTAAGGCTTAATAGAGAAATTAAACATTTAGTAATCGACGAGGCTCAAGATTATTCACCACTACAATTTATAGTGTTAAAAGAACTTGTAAATACTAAATCTATGACTATAGTTGGAGATAGTAATCAGCAATTAATACCTATTGAAAATAATTCTTCTTTAAGTAGTATTAAAGATATATTTAGTGAGGATTCAGTTGAAATGTTTAAGTTAAATAAAAGTTATCGTTCAACTAAAGAAATCATGGAATATAGTAATATGTATATAGATGATATTTCCATAGTACCTATGGTTAGAACTGGAGATTCTGTTAATGAGATACTAGTAAAGGATGAGAAAGAGATAAAAGAATATATTATAGAGCTAGCAACTAGCTTAAAGAAAAAAAATCTTGAAAATATAGCTATTATAACTAAAAATTTATCTCAATCTAAGTATATATATGATTTGTTAAAAGAAGATATTTCATTAAAGCTTATAGATAAAGAGAATCTTCATATTGCTGAGGGAACTATGATTATGCCTAGTTATTATGCAAAAGGCTTAGAATTTGATGGAGCTATTATAATTGAAGAGGACATCCAAGAAAGATACAAGGACAATCTAATGTATATAATGTGTACAAGAGCACTTCATAATTTAATAGTTATTAAGAAATAAAAAGTAATAGCATCACAGGGTGCTATTACTTTTTATTTTTAATATATTATAAGCTATCTTCATATCCTTGAATTTTATTTAATACTTCTTCATATATTTGGTCGGCCTTATTAAAATCCATATTAGGAACATAGAATTCCTCTAATTCATCATGTAAATCTTTAGCTGTTTTTATACAATCAAGACCTTTTTGAAGTAGGATGTAAAAAATGGAAGAAACATCATCTATATCATCTTGTTTTTTTTCAATATAATTTGCATCTAATAGACTATCCATATCATACTCCTCGCCATGAAATTCTATTTTGGTAATTTCATTTGATGTTACTAGAGCAACCTTTAATTCAGGAATTAATAAATGTTCAATTTTTTCAGGATTTAGTGGAGTGTGTAGAATCTCTACATCTAGACCCCTTCGAGTAGCTTCATCTGCAATATATTCAAGAACACGAGTTTTGCCAGTTCCAGGAGAGCCCTTAAGTACATAAACACTGGACATGTCTTTTACTATATTATGAATATAAGTTATAACTCCCTTTGGAGTAAATCCTGTTGCAAATAAGTGGCGTTTTTTACCCAATGATGAGAATGTATTAGGAAGAATTCTATTCTTCAAATTTTCTTTTAAAATATTAAGTTCATAAAGATTTAAAGCTTCATTATTAAAGGTATACCAATCATCATAAATAGATTTAGCCGCAGCAAAAAATCTGTAAGCTCTTCTAAAGGAATTTCCAATTTCTTCATTTACAGCTAGAATGTTAAATTTTATGTTCTCAAAGTTCTCTTCTTTTAAACATATTCCCATATTTACTATATCATCTACAGCACCAGGAGTAATAGGGTCTATCATATGGGGAGATGTACCATCAAGCATAGCTACTTTTAATTCTTTAATTAGAACTCCATCTAAAGAATCACTATCAGAAGAACAATGATGAAATTCTACATCATATCCTCTATCAATGTAGTGTTTTCCAATTTTTTTCATAAGGGAAGATTTTCCTGTACCAGGACCTCCCTTTAAGCAAATAATTCTAGTTGCATCCTTTTGGGAAATAATATAATTAAAGTGAGAGTAAAAGCCTTTTCCGGTATTGCCACCTAAAAAATAGTGAGTGGATATTCCAGTCATAATTAATCCTCCAATGATTTCTACACTATCATAATATTATATAAGTTAAAAATGGTTAATGAAAATTCAAATTAATTAGATAAAAGATGCATCTACGGTAATTATTGCGTTGTGATTTGGAGAAACTTTCTTAATTTCCTCATTTATTTGTTTTTGTAATTTAAGTTCTGATTCTTTAGTTATTATAAAATCATCCTTAACTACTACATCAAATATTAGGTTTTTATAGTCACCTTCACCTACTACTCTAAAATCATGAAAAGAAGATATATGAGGAATTTTATTTAAAACTTCTTCCAATTCTCTTTTTGCACTAAGAATCTCTTCATCCTTTGTAGTTACTGGATCCATATGAATTAGCAGATATATACCCAGTTCAGAAGAAATTTCCTTTTCAGCTCTATCTATAACCTCATGAGCAGCAACAACAGAAATATCAAGAGGAACTTCAGCGTGAATAGAAGCAATTATTCTTCCAGGACCATAATTATGAACTAGCAAGTCATGAACACCATCTATATGTTCATAGGATAATAACATTTTTTGAATATCTTCTACTAAATCATTATCAGGAGCAACTCCAAGTAATGGGTTTAAAGTATCTTTAATTAGGTTATATCCTGCATAAAGAATTACTAAGGAAACAACTAAACCAATATATCCGTCTATAGGAAGTGATGTGAATTTTGAGATTAGTAGTGATATAACTACAGTAGAAGAAGATATTACATCACTTATTGAGTCTACAGAAGAAGCTTTAAGAGCGGAAGAATTTATTTTGTTACCTATACCTCTATAGAACCTACTTAACCATACTTTAAATGATATAGATATGATTAAAAGAATAAATGGAAGTAGTGAAAATTCTACAGGAACAGGATTTTTAATTCTCTCAAAAGAGCTTTTTATGAATTCAAAGCCAACTAATATTACTAAAAATGCAACTATAAGACCAGAAATGTACTCAATTCGTCCATGTCCAAAGGGATGTTCTTTATCCGCTGGTTTGCTTGAAAGTTTAAAGCCAAAGATGGTTACTAATGAAGCACCAACATCGGAGAGATTATTAAAAGCATCAGCAATTACAGCAATACTATTAACTAAAAGTCCAGCAGTGATTTTAATTAAAAATAAAACTAGATTTACTAAAATACCAACAACTCCACCAAGATATCCATAACGTTCTCTGACTTTCTTATTTTTTATATCTTCACTATTTTTAATAAATTTTGTTATAAGTTTTTGAGAAATCAATTATTACACCTCTTTATCAATATATTTTTTCTCATAACTATAGTATAACACGAGAACATGTTATAAATTAGGGAAAATCACAAAATTCATAGGAAATGTAGTAAAAGTTTGGTATACTATTACTAGTATTTCGTTTTAAGGAGGGGATTAATTATGTCAAAAGAATTGAAGTTTGCTAAAAAACTTATAGATTTTTTGTATGAAAGCCCTACTGCTTTTCATGCAGTGAAAAATGTTAAAGATTCTCTTGAAGGTTGTGATTTTAAGGAATTAAAGGAAGAGGATAAATGGATATTAGAAAAGGGTGGTAAATATTATACTACTAAAAATGGTTCTGCATTAATTGCATTTACTGTAGGTAATGGTGAGGTTGAGAACCATGGATTTAAAATTATAGGTGCTCATACAGATTCACCTACATTTAGAATAAAACCAAATAGTGAAATTATATCAGAAAATAATTATATTAAATTAAATACTGAAGTTTATGGTGGTTTAATAAGAAGTACATGGATGGATAGACCACTAGCTGTAGCAGGAAGAGTTGCTTTAAAAGGTGAAAATTTACTTAATCCAGAGTTAAGGTTAGTTAACATAAAGAAACCAATATTAATAATACCTAGCTTAGCAATTCATATGAATAGGGAAGCTAATTCTGGAGGAGAATTAAATCCACAAAAAGATACACTTCCACTACTTGCAATGGTAACTGAAGAATTAGAAAAGGATAATGCATTAATAAACATATTAGCTGAGGAAATGAAGGTAAATAAAGAGGATATTATAGATTTTGATTTATTCCTTTATGAATTTGAAAAGGGATGTATTGTTGGATTAAAAGATGAATTTATATCTTCAGGTAGATTAGATGACCTTCAAATGGTTCATGCTGGAATTGAAGCACTAAAAGAAGCTCCAATAACTGAGGGTATAAATGTAATGGTATGTTTTGATAATGAAGAAGTTGGAAGCTCTACAAAACAAGGAGCCGATTCTGATATGTTAGCAAATATTTTAGAAAGAATTGCTCTTTGTCTTGGAAAAGGGAGAGAAGAGTTCTTTAGAGCACTTAGCAGATCCTTTATTATTTCGGCAGATAATGCTCACGCAGTTCATCCTAATAGTCCAGAAAAGGCAGATCCGACTAATAGACCAATTGTAAATAAAGGTCCTGTTATAAAGATAAATGCGAATTGTGCATATACTAGTGATTCAGATTCTTCTGCTGTATATGAATCTATTTGTAATAAAGCAGAGGTACCAGTACAAAAGTTTGTAAATCGTTCAGACTTAAGAGGTGGTTCAACCATAGGACCAATTTCTTCAACCCATTTGAATATACGTTCTGTAGATATTGGAAATCCAACCCTTGCTATGCATTCTATAAGAGAGTTTGCAGGAGTTAAGGATCATAGTTATGTAGCAAAATCCTTTATAGAGTTTTACAAAATATAATATAATTATAGAAACTCCTTGTAACAAAGGAACAATTATTGAAACTAGTCATGGGAAAGAAGTAAAATTTAATGTGCAACCAGGTAGTTATAGAGGATTAACTAAAGGTAGTTCACAATAGCATATATAAAGAAGCCATTTAAGATAAGTAAGATATAAAGTTGCTTTTCTTAGATGGCTTTTATTTAGCTATAGGAGAAAGCTAATCCATAGGATAGAAAAATATTTACTATTATAGATTTAAGTTAATTTGGTAATAATAATAGTTGAGCATCATTGAAAGGGGATAGCACCATGGAGCACATATTTATTTTAGTAAATTTAATACTTATACTAAGTATAGTTCTTCTTATGTACGTAATCAAAAATAGAAATAAGAGAAGAGCCTATATTAAGATTAGTGACAATAGTTTTTTAGCAGAAAATAAAGAAAAATTGGAAGATGCTATTGATGATATAGCCAGAGACCATAGAGAAATTGAAAAAATAAGTAGGAATGATTTAATTTCCAATTTAGATAAGCATTTTAATAATATATTGGAGTGCCATAATTTGTTTAAAGTGGATGAAAATAGAGAGTATTTCAAGATAAAAGGAACACAATGGATATTAGATAATATCTATGTTATTGAAAAAGAGTATAAATTTATAAAAAAACATTTATCAAAGAAATATTTAAAATCACTACCTATACTAAAAAGTGGAGCATTAAAAGGATATCCTAGAATTTATGCTGTATCAAGAGAAATATTGGGAATTTATAGGGATAAGCTAACTAGGGATAATATTAATAAGTTTTTAAAAAGATATCAAGAAACAACCATATTAACCATGGGAGAATTATGGGCTTTACCTATAATGCTTAAAATAGCCTATTTAGAGATAATAGGAAAAAGCTCAGTATTGATAGTGGATAAAGCTAATGATAGACATAGAGGAGAAAGATTAGCTGATAGGATTATTAAGTATTATAATGAAGAAAATATGAAGAGAGCTATGGATTTCATATCTGAGAACAATATTAAGTTTACAGAATACTTTGCGGATGCATTAATAAGAGTTTTAAGAGATAATGGAGTATATTACGATGAATTAAATTTATGGATAGAAGATAAATTAAGCGAAAATGAAATTACTTTAGATAAGATTATTATAGATTCTAATAAAAGTGATGGTATCTATTCTACAGCCATTAGTAGTAGCATTAATGGCTTAAGAAATTTAGATAATATAAATTGGGAAGAAGTATTTAATATTAGCAATAAAGTAGAAGAAATATTAAGTAAAGATCCTGCTATGGTTTATAGTACTATGGATTTTTATTCCAAGGACTATTATAGACATGTTTTAGAAAAAATAGCTAGACAAAATAAAATTTCTGAGACATTTGTTGCTAGAAAAGTACTACAGTGTGCAGAAGTAAATAATGATAAAGAATTTGAAAATCATGTGGGATATTATCTAACTGATAGTGGTAGAGAAAAGCTAAATCATATTTTGAATATTGATTTTAAAGGATTTGAAAAGTTAAAAAATATGATAAAGGGAAGAGCTGTTGGTATTTATATAGGAACTATTGTTATTCTTACAGCCATACTATCGGGAGGATTTATAACTTGGAGCTATATAAATGATACAAATATATCAATATCTAAATATATTTTATCTGGAATAGTTACTATTATACCGCTCAGTGAGGTTGTGGTATCCATCTTAAATTGGAGTATTACTAATTTAAGCACACCTAATGTATTACCTAAAATTAATATATCCGATAGAATTCCTAAAGAAGGAATCACCTGTGTAGTAGTTCCTACTCTAATAGAAAGTATAGAGAAAGCTAAAAGTTTAATGAGTAATTTAGAAACTTATTATTTAGGAAATAATGATGAAAATCTATATTTTGCTATCTTGGGAGATTTTATAGATAGTCATAGAGAAAAAGAAGCAGAAGACGAAGTGATATCTAAATTTTGTTTAGAAGAAATTAATAAGTTAAATACAAAGTATAATGAAGATAGTGGTCGTTTTTTCTTTTTATGCAGACATAGAAGGTTTAATGAAAAGGAGAATAAGTGGCTAGGTTGGGAGCGAAAAAGAGGAAAACTAGAAGAGTTTAATAAGTTTATAAGAGGAGATAAAAATACCACTTATAGTGTTTTAAGTGAAGGTGTGGAAAAACTTTTTAAAGTAAAGTATGTTATAACTTTAGACGGAGATACCATACTTCCAAGAGAATCAGCAAAGATTTTAATTGGAGCAATGCTTCACCCGTTAAATAGAGCTTATACAAAGGAAGATGGAACTGTTTGGAGAGGTTATGGAGTAATACAACCTAAAGTTGGTATAGATTTAGAAAGTGCTAATAAAACTTATTTTTCTAAAGTATTCTCAGGAGAAGCAGGTATTGATATATATACATTTGCAATATCTGATGTATATCAAGACTTATTTGGAGAGGGTATTTTTACTGGTAAGGCCATATATGATGTGGATGTATTTACAAAGGTAACTCATGGAGTAATTGAAGAAAATCAAGTTCTAAGTCATGATTTATTAGAAGGATCTTTGGCAAGAACGGCTTTGCTTACAGATGTGGAGTTAGTAGATGGGTATCCTTCTAACTTTATTGCAAGTTGTAAAAGACTTCATAGATGGGTAAGAGGTGATTGGCAACTATTACCATACGTATTAAAGAAAAATAAATTAAATAGATTATCTAAGTGGAAGATGATAGATAATTTAAGAAGAAGCTTGATGGCTCCTTCTATGTTAATTTTATTACTTTGCTCTTTAGCAGGAATCCTTCCTGATGGTATAGATAAGTGGTATATGTCAGCTTTCATTGCTTTAATAACACCTATTCTATTTAATATGTCAGAAAATATAGTTTCGCCTATAAATGGAATAAGTCTAAGTGGAAAAGTTCAGAATTTCCAAATGGCTTTAAAGCAAGTATTTTTTATATATACTTTTCTTCCTTTTAAAACATATTTAATGGTAGATGCCATTATAAGAACACTATACAGATTAATAATAAGTAAAAAAAACTTATTACAATGGCAAACGGCTGAGGAAGCAGAAAGGTCTTCAGGAAAAGACTTTATAAGTTATTTTAAATACATGTGGCAAGAGATAGTAATAGCTTTATGTATTATGGTGGTAGCATGGAGAAGTGGCTTGGATACCTTTTATGTAATGATACCAAGTTGTATTATATGGGTTATTAGTCCAATAATAGCTTATATTATAGGTCAGAATATTAATGATGAAACAGTAAAATTAAGTGAAGACGATAATAAGGTTTTAAAAAGGTTAACTAGAAGGATTTGGGCGTATTTTGAAGACTTTGTCACTGAGGATACTAACTATCTTGGCGGGGATAATTATCAGGAAGAACCATATAGAGGATTAGCTATGAGAACTTCTCCTACTAATATTGGTATGACTTTAATTTCTAACATTGTTGCTATAGATATGGGGTACATTGGGACAGCTAAAGGTATAGAAAACTTAGGTAAAACTATAGATACTTTGAAAAGACTAGAAACCTGTAAAGGGCATTTTTATAATTGGTATGATGTTGAGACACTTAGTCCACTATTACCTAAGTATGTATCTACAGTAGATAGTGGAAATCTAGTATCTTATTTATACACCATAGAAGAAGCACTAAAAGAATTAAGAAACACACCTTACTTTAATAATAGTGTTGAGGGCATAGAGGATACTGTTTATCTTGCCATGGAAGAGCTAGAAGATGAAAGAAAAAAATATATGTACCTTAATGTTATTGAAAGAATAAAAAGAGAAGGAAAAGATATATTAACTTTTTATAATATATTAAATAACTTTGAAGATATTGTACAGGAAGGTATAGAAAATGTAGATAGTGCTTATTGGAATAAAAAACTATTAGATAATATTAAAGGCTATTTAAGTGAAATTAAATTTTTATTTCCATTCATAGATGATATAAATCTATTACCTAGAAGCAAGCATGAAAATATAATTAGAATTATTAGTAGTGATAGTTTAGGGCATATATATGATATTATAAAAGGGTTTAATTTTATATCTAATAATTTAAATGAATTTCAATTAGAAAGAATAAATAAGAATATAGATTTATGTAAAGAAAGAGTAGGAACACTATTAAAACAATTTACAAAAATTGAAGCTGAACTAAATAGAATTATAGGTAATACAGATTTTAAGTTTTTGTATAATGATGAAAGAAAGTTATTTCATATAGGCTATGATGTAGACAATGAATCATTAAGTAGTAATTACTATGACTTATTGGCATCAGAAGCTAGAACAACAAGTTTTATTGCAGTGGCTAAGGGGATAGTTCCAACATCTCATTGGTTTGCTTTAAATAGATCCTTAACTTTAATGTATGGTAGAAAAGGATTGGCTAGCTGGAGTGGAACCATGTTTGAATACTTTATGCCAAGGATTTTAATGAAAAATTATAGGAATTCTATGTTAGATGAAACTTATAGGTCTGTAATGGAAGGTCAAATAAGATATGGAGATAAGAGGAAGGTGCCTTTTGGTATTTCAGAAAGTGCCTACTATAAATTTGATGTAGATTTAAACTATCAATACAAAGCCTTCGGTGTACCTAAAATTGGTATAAAAAGAGGATTAGAAGAAGAGTTAGTAGTATCACCATATTCTACTATTATGGGGCTTATGGAAAATATACCTAAGTCTATGGCAAATATAAGAAGTCTCTTAAAACTTGAATGTTATGGAAGATATGGATTTTATGAAGCTATAGATTATACAGATAAAAGGATAAAAAATAAAAAGTTTGAATTAGTGAAATGTTATATGATACATCATCTAGGAATGAGTTTATTGGCTTTAGATAATGTGATGAATAATAATATTATTCAAAGAAGATTTCATAGAATTCCCATGATTAGAGCTGTGGAAATATTGCTTCAAGAGAAAATAAGTAAGAATGTGGTCTATGATAGAAAAGAAGATAATTCACAAGAAGTGAAAGAAGTGCAAAGGCAATATTCCATCCATAGAACATTTAAATTTGGAGAAAGTAAGTATCCCCAAACCATACTTCTTGGGAATAAAAATTATAACATCTTATTAAATACGGCTGGTGGTGGCTACTCTAAGTTTAAAAATGTAATGGTATATAGATGGAAAGAAGATTTGATTCGTAGTAGTTGGGGAAAGTTTTTTTATATTAAAGACACTAATTCTAATGAATATACATCTTCTACTTATGAACCTTGTAAAGAGCAAGGAGATAAATACGAAGTTAATTTCTATTTGTATAAGGCAGAATTCATAAAATACTGGAGAGATCTAGAAATAAATACTATAGTTCAAGTAATTCCTGAAGATAATTGTGAAATTAGAACTATTGATATAAAAAATAATGGTAGTGAAGAAAAAATCATAGAAGTTATTAGCTATAGTGAAGTAGTTTTACAAGGATACAGTGGAGATATAGCACATCCTACTTTTGGGAATTTATTTATTACTACAGAGTATATAGATGAATTAAGTGGAATACTTGCAAAACGCAGACCTCGTAGCGAAAAAGACAGGGACATATATACTCTTGAAAGTACACTAAGTGAAGAGGAATTTAAAACAGAGTATGATACGGCAAGGCTAAGTTTTATAGGAAGAAATCATTCAAAAGAAAATCCTATAGTTTTAGAAGAAAATGAACCTTTAAAAAATAATGTAGGCAATGTATTAGATCCTATAATTGCAATTAAGAGAATAATAAAAATTCCTAAAGGTGAAAGCAAATCTGTAAAATATATAACAATTACAGGAAACTCTAAGGAGGATGTATTAAATAAGTCAAGAAATTATCAAGATATTAATATTCTAGAGGAAAGTATCCTAAGATCTGCTTTAAGTGTAGAAGAAAGTCTTATTAATAAAGGAATAAAACCAACACAAGGGATTATTTATGAGCGGTTTGCAAGTAGTATATTATTTAATAACTTTAGTTATACAAAGAGAATAAATAACTTAATTAATCTAAGTAGAAGTCAAAGAAATCTCTGGGCATACGGAATTTCAGGAGATTTACCTATTGTATTGTTAACTATTAACAAGGAAAAGGAAAGTGATATTTTAAGACAGCTTATAAATTGCCATGGATATTTAGAAGAAAAGGGATTAAAGTTTGATATTGTAGTCATTAATGAAGAGGAAATAAGCTATGAAAAGCCTCTAGATAATGCAATAAAAAGAATAATATTGAATAGCTCTTTAAATGGACGAGAAAATACTTCCGGTGGCATATTTATAATTAGTAATGAAAAAATGTCTAAAGAAGATTTGAATTTGCTTTATTCTATTGCAGCAATAATCGTAGACGGATCAGAAGGGCCTTTATTAAAACAAATTGAAAAAGCCATGGAAAATGAAGATTACCCATATGACTCAAGAAAGTATATATGGGAAATGAGTGAACTAAAAGAAGCTAATTTAAGTTATAGTGATAGCAATATCCCTAAATTAGAAATTCCAGAGTTAAGCTTTTTTAATGGATATGGAGGTTTTAATAATGAGGGAGAATATACAATTATACTAAAGGATGGAATGTCTACACCTGCTCCTTGGATAAATGTTATAGCCAATAATAATAGATTTGGATTTAATATAAGTGAGTCTGGTAGTAGCTATACTTGGTACAAAAATAGTAGAGAATTTAAAATTACTCCGTGGAACAATGATTTCATTGAAGATACCCCTAGTGAAGTTTTATACCTAGAAGAAGGGGATAAACTTTGGTCAATAACTCCTGAACCAATAAGAGATAAAGGGGAGTATGTAATAACTCATGGATTTGGATATTCCAAATTTACTCATTGTAAAAGTGGAATACTGGGGGAAATTACTGTGTTTCCTTCAAAGGAGAGAAGTGCAAAACTTATTAAGGTTAGCTTAAATAACTTAGTAGATAAGGAGAGAAATATAGGAATTACTTATATTGCAAGATTGTGTCTAGGAGATTTAAGAGAAAACAATTATAAGAAGATTTACACTGTAATAGATAAAGAAAACAAATACATATATGGAATCAATCCATATAGTAGTGATTTTTCATCTAGTCATGTTTATTTAAAAATAAGTGGAGGAAAAAATGAAAGTTTTAGTGGAGATGAAAGAGATTTTATTGTAAGTAAAGAATATATGGATTCTTTATCTGAACAGAACACTATAAGCTTATCAGGAAGGTGTGGTTCAGGATTAGAACCAGTACTTAGTGAGAAAGTTTACTTAAGTTTAGGAGCTAATGAAGAAAAATCACTGGTAATTGTATTAGGAGCAGAAGACAGTATTGAAGGAATTCAAAATTCCCTTGAAGAGTTTTCAGATATAACTAGAGTTGAAAAAGAGTTAGAAATGGTAAAAGGCTATTGGGAAAGGCTTTTAACTAAGATAAAGATAAAAACAGAGGATAAAGCTTTAGATTTCATGATTAATGGTTGGCTTCCTTATGAAACTATCAGTTGTAGATTATTTTCAAGAACAGCATTTTATCAATGTGGAGGAGCTTATGGATTTAGAGATCAATTACAAGACTCCATTCCAATGATTTATATACAACCTGAAATTGCTAGAAATCAAATTCTTTATAGTGCTACTAGACAATTTGAAGAAGGAGATGTGCAACATTGGTGGCATCCAGTTGTAAATAGTGGAATAAGAACTAGATTTAGTGATGATTTATTATGGTTACCTTATGTTACTTGTATATATGTTAAAACCACTGGAGATTATAAGATTTTAGATGAAGAGATTGGATATTTAAGGGATGAGCCTTTAAGAGAAGGAGAAGATGAAAGGTATAATGTATCATCAAAATCAGATTTAAAAGAGTCCTTATACAATCACTGTATAAGAGCTATAAATAGAAGCTTAAAGTTTGGTTCCCATAATATTCCTCTCATGGGAAGTGGAGATTGGAATGATGGAATGAGCACTGTAGGAAATAAGGGTAAGGGAGAGAGTATCTGGCTTGGCTGGTTCCTATATGCTATATTAAAAGATTTTAAGGATCTATGCATATATAAAAGGGATGAGGATAATTATGAAAAATATATTAAGACTATGGATTTTATTAAAGAAAATCTAGAGATTCATGGATGGGATGGAAGTTGGTATAAACGTGCTTACTTTGATGATGGCACTCCACTAGGATCTCATGAAAATCAGGAATGTAAAATAGATGCCCTATCACAATGTTGGTCTGTAATATCAGAAGCAGGAGATAAGGAAAGAGCTAATATAGCTATGAGTTATTTAGAAAAATATTTAGTAAAGCCTAAAGAAAAAATTATATTACTACTTAGCCCACCTTTTGATAAATCAGATTTAAAACCAGGATATATAAAAGGATATGTACCTGGAGTAAGGGAAAATGGAGGACAATATACCCATGGAGTTGCGTGGGTAGCTTTAGCTCTTGCAAAACTAGGAAGAGGAGAAGAAGCATATAACATATATTCCATGCTAAATCCTATAAATCATAGTTTAAACATAGAGGAAGCAAATGTATTTAAGACAGAGCCTTATGTTATGGCTGCAGATATATATTCGGTGGAACCTCATGAAGGAAGAGGCGGATGGAGTTGGTATACTGGAAGCTCAGGTTGGATGTATACTATCGCATTAGAACACATATTGGGCTTTAGATTAATAGAAGGAAAAGGGTTTAAAATTAAACCATGTGTACCTAAAGACTTTAAAGAATACTCTATAGACTATGTATATGGAAATGCTGTATATCATATCAAAGTAATTAGAAGTGGTAATTCTACCATAACTTTAGATGGAAATGTTATAGAAGGAGATATAATACCTGTTACCTCTGATGGAGAACATGAAGTAAAAGTAAATATTTAATAAAAATATAGGAATTGCCATTAAAGCAATTCCTATATTTTTTACTATTTAGTTGGAGTGTTTTTATTTATTGATGCTAAGGGTTGATCTTCAAAACCTAGAAGATCCGATTCCTCGTTATAGGTATAATCAAATTCTGCATTAGAGATGTTGTTTGCCACAATTGGATCTACAACATGATTTGGAAGCAGTACATAGTCTTCAAGAGAATGTGCTTTTACAGGTTTGGTACTAGCATCTAAAAAGTCTCTTTCATTAGGACCATAAGGTTTTGCACCATTAGACTTACTAGAATTGTTTTTTGAATCCATATAAAATACCTCCTTAAAGTAAGTGGTGATATATTTTTAAATTATATTAAAATACTAAAATGTATTTAATATGTTTAGTTTGCTTCAATACAGTAAATAAATACTAGAAATTTATGGGCTTTTATATAATTCTAATTTAAATAAAAATAATTATATGGTAAGGTTAAAAATAGATAAACTAAAAAATAGAATAACAATTTCTAATATTGACATAATATAATATTAGAATTATAATAACTTTAATGTAATATTAAACAACTTTATTATTAATTGATCGGTGAGGCGAAGTAAGTAGTATTAAAAACAGATTTTCAGAGAGCGATAGATGGTGAGATTATCGCAATTATGCTTGATATGAATGGGTCGCTGAGATGTTGGGTGAATTTAAAGTAGCCTAGCACGGATGCTCACGTTATAGAGCTAGGATATGTTTGTATCTGAAAGAGGTGAGGTTTTATTATCTCAAAATAGGTGGTACCGCGTGATTTATGCCCTATGGATTTATTCCATAGGGTTTTTATTTACAATTAAATGGAATAATTTTACGGATTGAAAGGAGAAAAAACATGGAAGATAAGAAAAAAGTTATGTTAAGTGGAATTAAGCCTTCTGGGGATTTAACACTAGGAAATTATTTAGGAGCTATAAAAAATTGGGTGAAACTACAAAATGAATATGAATGTTATTTCTTTATTGCAGATTTGCATGCAATTACAGTAAGACAGATACCAGCTGAACTTAGAAAGAGAACTTTAGAAGTACTAGCAATTTATATTGCTGCAGGAATAGATACAGAAAAAAATACTCTATTCGTACAATCTCATGTACCAGCTCATTCTGAAGCTGCGTGGCTTTTAACTTGCCATAGTTATATGGGAGAACTAAGTAGAATGACTCAGTATAAGGATAAATCTAAAAATAGTGGAGAAAGTATAGGGGCAGGATTATTTAGTTATCCAGTTATAATGGCTGCTGATGTATTATTATATCAAACAGATGTAGTGCCAGTTGGAATAGATCAAGTACAGCATTTAGAATTAGCTAGAGATATAGCTGACAGATTTAATAAATTATACAGTCCAACCTTTAAAATACCTGAACCATACGTAGGCAAGGCTGGAGCAAAAATAATGGACCTTCAAAATCCAGAAAAGAAGATGTCTAAGTCGGAAGAAAATCCTAATGGATATATCTTAATATTAGATCCACCAGAAGTCATAAGAAAAAAAATATCCAGAGCTGTAACTGATAGTGTAGGAGAAGTTAAATTCTGTGATGAACAACCAGGAGTTAAAAATTTAATGACAATTTTAAGCACTATTGAAGATATATCTATGGAAGAAATAGAAGAAAGATATAAGGGTCAAGGTTATGCCCAATTTAAATTAGATGTAGCAGAGGCTGTAGTTAAGGAGCTTGAACCAGTTCAAAAGAGAGTTAAAGAGCTTTTAGATAATAAAGGTAAGCTAGAAGAAATCTTCAAAGCTGGGGCGGAAAAGGCAAATTATGTAGCTACAAAGACTTTAAGAAAGATGCAAAAGAAAATAGGATTAGTTCAGTATTAATATTATCAGTATTAATACTAAAGGTACTTTATATAAACTAATAAATAATAGTTTATATAAAGTACCTTTTAATTTTTTTGAAGTTAATATCTGTTACTACATCAGTATTTATGGTTAAGATAGTAGGAGCTTGTCTATGTATATCCTTTGTAAAATCTTAAGAAGTATCCTCTTTTTCAAAGGAACAAAAGATTGGATTATCATATATGGTTAAAATGAAATAAAGGAAAAATATATAAATTGTAATAATTTCTTAATGAAATTGTAAGGTTTTTAAATTATAATATATCTATAGTATATTTTTTAAATATAGTATACTTATTAAATAATTTAATTTATAATGAATTAATACATTATTATAATAATAATAATTGGGGTGATTAAGTGGATAGAAAAATCTATGTTGTATTGACACAGACAGGAACTTTTTTTTCAAGAGCTATAAAGCTATATACTAGATATAATTATAATCATACATCTATAGCCTTAGATAAAGAATTAAAGCAATTATATAGCTTTGGAAGAAGAAAAATATATTTTCCACTTCATGCTGGTTTTGTTAGAGAACAAATTGATGGAGGAATATTTAAACTATATAAAAGGACATCCTGTAGAGTTTATGAATTAAGTGTTACAGAAGATGAATATAATGAAGTTAAAGAGATTATAGATCGATTTGAAAGTGAACATGATAGATATAAATATAATTTTTTAGGAATTTTAGCTATAATGTTACACATTCCTTATCAAAGAAGATATCATTTTTTATGCTCACAATTTGTGGCTTACGTACTAAAAGAAGGCAAAATCATAAACTTTGATAAAGATGTTTCTTTAGTGAAACCAGAGGATTTCGATGGAATAGAAAAGGGACAAGTTGTTTATAGTGGCTTATTAAGTCAATATGCACACTAAAATTATAATTATATATTTGTGGAATTATATTTTATTATTTTAATATTTATTACAATGGCAGTAAGATACAAATATCTTACTGCTTTATTTTGGTATAATTAAATTGAAAATGATAAATTTAGTATGATATTTAAACTAAAATTTTAGTATTAATTTTAAATGTGATATACATAAAAACATTAATAATATTTGTGTTTATATTAATTAATATGGTATTATATAAAATGTGCTAAAAAGAGATACTATATAAATTGAAGATAATTTTAAATTTAAATAAAGGAGTTAAGGTAATGAGTGATTATATAAAGGAGATAGAGAAGAGAAGAACCTTTGCTATAATTTCCCACCCAGATGCAGGTAAAACTACACTTACTGAAAAATTACTTTTATATGGGGGAGCAATAAGACTAGCAGGATCTGTTAAAGCAAGAAAGACATCTAAGCATGCTGTTTCTGACTGGATGGAAATTGAGAAGAAGAGAGGAATCTCTGTTACATCTTCAGTAATGCAGTTTGGATATGAGGGATATTGTATAAACATATTAGATACTCCAGGACACCAGGACTTTAGTGAAGATACATATAGAACACTTATGGCTGCAGATAGTGCAGTAATGGTTATTGATGGAGCAAAAGGGGTAGAGGATCAAACTAGAAAGCTATTTCATGTTTGTAGTATGAGAGATATTCCAATATTTACTTTTGTAAATAAGATGGATAGAGAAACAAGAGACCCTTTTGAACTTATGGAAGAGATAGAAAATGAATTGGGTATAAAATCATATCCAATAAACTGGCCTATAGGTACAGGTATGCACTTTAAAGGTGTTTATGATAGAAATAATAAACAAGTTCATATTTTTAAAGCTGGAGATCATGGACAGTTAGAAGTAAGTGAGACTGTTATAGATTTAGAGGATGAATCAGCAGCTAGAGAGGCTATAACCGATAGTCTATATGAAAAATTACTTGAGGACATAGAATTATTAGATATAGCTGGAGATGCCTTTGATGAAGAAAAGGTGAGAGTTGGAGAACTTACCCCTGTATTTTTCGGTAGTGCTTTAACTAATTTTGGTGTAGAACCATTTTTAGAGAACTTCTTAAAGTTAACTACAGCCCCATTAGGAAGAAATTCTGATATAGGAAAGATAGAGGCAACAGATGATAACTTTTCTGCTTTTGTATTTAAAATTCAAGCTAATATGAATAAGGCTCATAGAGATAGAATTGCTTTTATGAGAATATGTTCAGGTCAATTTGAAAAAGGTATGGAAGTTTATCATGTTCAAGGTGGAAATAAAATAAAGCTAGCACAACCTCAACAATTTTTAGCTCAAGATAGAGAAATTGTTGATAATGCTTATGCTGGAGATATTATAGGAGTATTTGACCCAGGTATATTTAGTATAGGTGATACCCTTTGTTCACCAAGCAAGAAGTTTAAGTTTGAAGGAATTCCAACCTTCGCACCAGAACACTTTGCAAGGGTTAGAACTGTAGATACTATGAAGAGAAAACAGTTTATAAAGGGTGTAACACAGATAGCTCAAGAGGGAGCAATTCAAGTATTTAAAGAGCTTCACATAGGAACAGAACAAATTATAGTAGGAGTTGTAGGAGTTCTTCAATTTGAAGTTTTAGAATTTAGATTAAAAAATGAATATAATGTAGATATAAAAATGGATATGCTTCCATATAGAAATATTAGATGGATTGAAGCTTTAGAAGGTAAAGTTGATGATTTAAGTTTAACAAGTGATTCTAAAGTTGTTAAGGATATTAAAGATAGAGACTTACTTATATTCCAAAATGATTGGGGTATTAGTTGGGCACTAGATCACAATAAGGGCTTAGTTTTATCTAATATTAGTAAAGGTGAATAATAGAAAAATTCCTCAAGTTTCTTTGAGGAATTTTTTTATTTAACTATTAAATTTATTTTTTACAGTTAGGTATTCTTCTATGTAGTCCATGGCAATAGTTAGAAGAGCTACTGCAATTATTAAATTAATTAAATTTCCTCCCATAACAAAAAATAAACCAATTAAAACTACTAATAGTAAAAAGCTACCAAACCAACGAAGATACATCATATATGTCAATCCTTTCTACATCCAAGTAAAGTAATAAGTTAGATCTTTTGACTATTTTCTCAAAAATATATAGGATTATAAGATCTGAAAGTCAAAGTTAAAATTATTTTGTGTAAAATATTTAATATTATTCTTTTATATTAAAAAATAAGGTTGAAATTCTTTAGATTTAATGTATAATTTAATTGTATGGATACTAAATTTGTTGTATGGGTACAATATTGCATAATCATAAAGGGGGACTTAAAATGAAAGAAAAGGCATCAATAAAAGCATCGAGAAATAGTTTTAGAATTATTGAAATAGTTCAAATAGGACTTATGGCAGCGTTAACATATATAGCAACTGCAGTTATAGCTATACCAGTGGGAGATAATGCAGTTTTACATATAGGTGATGCAGTACTATTTTTATGTGCCATCTTACTAGGAAAAAAAAGAGGAGCTGTGGCTGCTGCTATAGGTATGACATTTTTTGATTTGTTTTCTCCATACTATATATGGGCGCCATTTACCTTTATTATAAAAGGAGTTATGGCATATATAGCAGGAGCTATAGCCTATAGAGGTGATTATCAAGGAGATAAATTTTGGAATAACTTATTTGCATTCATTGTAGCCGGAATAGTTATGATTTTTGGATATTTTTTTGCTGGAGGTTGCTTAAATCACTTTGTATATGGAATACCAACTATTGGACAAGGATTTATAGTGGCTTTAAAGGATATACCAGCTAATATACTTCAAGTAGCAGGGGGAATTGCTATAGCATTACCACTTTCCATACCGTTAAAAAAATATTTAGCTAAATATTTATAATAGATAGAGCATCACTAAAGGTGGTGCTTTATTTTTTTATATTTTGGGGCAAACTAAATTTAAATAAAAAATTAACCTATTGACAATATATAAATGGAGTACTATTATGTAGATATACCCCCTGAGGGGGGAGGGGAGGTAAATGATGAGTGAAGAAAGAAAAAAAGCTTTGCAATTGTTAAAAACAGCAAGGGGTCAGATAGATGGGATTATCAAAATGATAGAAGATGGGAGGTATTGTATCGATATTTCTAATCAAATCTTAGCATCACAAGCTTTATTAAAGAAATCAAACTTAGAAATTCTAAAAGGCCACTTAAATCATTGTGTTAAGGATGCAGCAATAAATAATAATATGGATGAAAAGATTGTGGAAATAAATAATATATTAGAAAAGATAATTACAAAATAAAGAAGGTGAAAACATGGATAATAAATCATTTAAAATAGAAGGAATGACTTGTTCTGCTTGTGCCAATAGAGTAGAGAGAGCAATTAGTAAGTTAGAGGGGGTTGAAAAAGCAAATGTAAATTTTGCTACAGAAACTTTAACTGTAGATTTTAATAAGGAAAATTTAAATTCTCAAATGATTGAGGAAGCTGTAGTTAAAGCCGGATATGGCGTAAAGAAAAATGTAAAAACCTACAATTTTAAAATAGAAGGAATGACTTGTTCTGCCTGTGCTAATAGAGTAGAAAGAGTAACTAGAAAACTAGATGGAGTAGAAAATGCTGCAGTAAATTTTGCCACAGAGAAGCTTACTATTAAAGTGAATGAAGATGAGATATCCTATGGTGATATAAAAGCAGCAGTAGATAAAGCTGGGTATAAGTTAATTAAAGAGGAAGTAAAAGATAAGGAAAAACAAGGAGAGGAAAAAAGTGAAGCTAGTAAATTACTTACAAGGTTCATATCTTCCCTAATTTTTACAGTTCCACTACTAATTATAACAATGGGTCACATGGTAGGGATGCATCTTCCATCTATAATAGATCCTATGGCTAATCCGCTAAACTTTGCATTAATTCAGTTGATACTAACCTTACCAGTAATGATAGCTGGATATAAGTTTTATAAGGTAGGACTTAAAAATTTAATTAAACTAAGTCCTAATATGGACTCACTAATATCCATAGGAACTTTGGCTGCTTTTATATACGGTATATTTGCTATATATAAAATAATGCAAGGGAATCATGAGTATGCAATGCATCTATATTTTGAATCTGCTGCAGTAATACTAACCTTAATAACCTTAGGTAAATATTTAGAAGCGGTATCTAAAGGTAAAACCTCTCAAGCTATAAAGGCTTTAATGGGGTTAGCTCCTAAAACAGCAACTATAATTAGAGATAACAAAGAAATTGTAGTACCTGTAGAAGAGGTTATAGTTGGGGATATAGTACTAGTTAAACCAGGTGAAAAGTTGCCAGTAGATGGAGAAGTTATAGAAGGAAATACATCTATAGATGAATCAATGCTTACAGGAGAGAGCATACCTGTTGAAAAATCTATAGGAAGTAGTGTAATAGGGGCTAGTATTAATAAAACAGGATTTATTAAGTATAAGGCCACTAGAGTTGGTAGAGATACTGCTCTTGCGCAAATAGTTAAGCTAGTAGAAGATGCTCAAGGTTCAAAAGCACCTATTGCTAAACTAGCAGATGTTATATCAGCCTACTTTGTACCTGTAGTTATAGGTCTTGCTATAATTGCTTCAGTGGGTTGGTTGATTGCTGGTGAAACACCTATATTTTCTCTTACTATATTTATTGCAGTACTGGTTATTGCCTGCCCATGTGCTTTAGGTCTTGCTACTCCAACTGCCATTATGGTGGGAACAGGAAAGGGTGCTGAAAATGGTGTTTTAATTAAAGGTGGAGAACCATTAGAGACTACTTATAAATTAAAAACCATAGTATTTGATAAAACAGGAACTATAACAGAGGGAAAACCTAAGGTTACAGATATTATAACTAATGGTGAATCAGAGGAAGAAATTCTAATTTTAGCAGCTAGTGCAGAGAAGGGATCAGAGCATCCACTTGGTGAAGCCATTGTCAAAGATGCAGAGGAAAAAGGGTTGATCCTTAAAGTAATCGATAAATTTAATGCTATTCCAGGACACGGTATAGAAGTAGAAATAGATAAAAAATCTATTCTTCTAGGAAATAAAAAACTTATGATAGAAAAAAATATTAATATTTCAAGTTTAGATGAAACTTCTAATAGATTAGCTTCAGAGGGAAAAACACCAATGTATATAGCTATAGATGGAAATGCTGCTGGAATTATAGCTGTAGCAGATACTGTTAAAGCAAGTAGTAAAAATGCCATAGAAAGTCTGCATAAAATGGGTATAAAAGTAGCTATGATAACTGGAGATAATAAGAGAACGGCGGATGCCATTGCAAAACAAGTTGGTATAGATATAGTATTATCAGAGGTTTTACCAGAGGATAAAGCAAATGAAGTGAAAAAGCTTCAAGTTGATGGAAATAGAGTAGGCATGGTTGGTGATGGTATTAATGATGCTCCAGCTCTTGCCCAGGCTGATATAGGAATAGCAATAGGATCAGGAACAGATGTAGCCATTGAATCAGCAGATATAGTTCTTATGAGAAGTGACTTAATGGATGTGATATCAGCCATAAAACTAAGCAAAGCAACTATTAAAAATATAAAGGAAAATTTATTCTGGGCCTTTGGTTATAACGTATTAGGAATACCGGTGGCTATGGGAGTATTACACATTTTTGGTGGCCCATTATTAAATCCTATGATAGCTGCAGGAGCTATGAGTCTAAGTTCAGTATCAGTATTATTAAATGCATTAAGGCTTAGAAGATTTAAAGCTTAATATCCCTATTTATATAGGAAACTATATAAATATTAAGCTATATAAATATTAAGCTATATAAATAGGAAACTATATAAATAGTTAACTATTTGTTCTGTTTATCAGGGTTTCAAGGCATTTGATAATTTTAATGATAATATTAAATTATCATACTAATATATATTTTAGGAGGAGAAAGCGATGAAAAAGAAAATATTAATTGAAGGAATGAGCTGTAAAAACTGTGTAGCTCACGTAAAAAATGCTCTAGAAGAGTTAGCTGGAGTTTCAGAAGTAGAAGTTAATTTAGAGGGGAAATATGCTTTAGTAGAAGCTACTGAAAGTAATGATGTTTTAAAAGCTACTATAGAAGAAGAAGGATATGATGTAGTAGGCATAGAATAAAATTACCATAAATTATATAACAGAAAAATAATTAAATGTCTTAAAGTGTACTAGATTTTTATGAAAGTAAACTTTAAGGCATTTTTATTACTTATGGTTTTAAGAAGGTATATTTAAGAATAATTTATTATGTATATAAAATAATAATAATGTACTAATTATTCACATATAATTAAAATAACAGAAATATATAAGTTAATAGGAACTATTGATTAAATATTCTGAATATTATATAATATAACTATTAAAGTTAATGTATTTTATTAAAAAGTTTGGGGGCGTTTAAAATGATTCAAGTATTTTGTAAAGAAAAAGGCTCTGGGAAAACAAAAGCATTAATGAATTTAGCTAATTCAAAGGTAAGTAACTCAAAAGGAAATCTAGTGTATATCGATGATGACACAAGAGGACTCCTACGTATTCATAAGAACATAAGGTTTATATGTTCTAAAGACTTTAATATTCATAATTACAAAGATTTTTACGGTTTTATATGTGGCATAATATCTAAAGACTATGATGTGGAAAGTATATTTATAGACGGTATTTTGAGTGACATATGTAATGATGCAGATGATTTTGGTTCAATACTAAATAAATTAGAATATTTATCAGAAAAATTTAAAGTTGACTTTTATGCCAACGTTAGTTGTGAAGAAAATAATATACCAGATACTATTAAAAAATATGTTGTTTAGAGAAAATTAGTATTTACTCTTGAAAAATGATAATAATAATAGTAATATGTATTTAAAATAGAATATAGTAAGAGACGATGAAGAAAAGAAGTAATTAAATGAATTTTAAAGAGAGCTGATGGACGGTGTAAATCAGTAAAGGATTTTAATGAAATACATTTTAGAGTCTTAGGTCGAAGTAGTAGTAGTAGTAGGCTGTTACGGTTTCCTAACGTTATTAAGGAAGAGAATGATTTAAACTCTTTTAAAGATTTTAAATTATAAATTTGGGTGGTACCACGGAAATTTTCGTCCCTAGTATTTTTATACTAGGGACTTTTTTAGTTTCTTAATAATATTTGTTAAAATTGAAATCATAGCCGAAGATTAAAGTAAAAAAACTATAAGATGTTGGAGGAAGTTATGGAAAATTACAATGTATATGACGTTTTAAAGGAACGTGGATTTTTAAAACAATTAACACATGAAGAAGAAATGAAAGAAATATTTGCAAAGGAAAAGGTAACTTTTTATATAGGATTTGATCCCACAGCAGATAGTCTTCATATAGGACATTTTATTGCTATGATGTTTATGTCTCATATGCAAAAGGCAGGGCATAGACCCATAGCTTTAGTTGGTGGTGGTACTGCAATGATAGGTGATCCATCAGGTAGAACAGATATGAGAAAAATGCTAACTAAAGAGGAAATTGATCACAATATATCTTGTATAAAAGGTCAACTTTCAAGGCTAATAGACTTTAGTGATGATAAAGCAATCCTAGAAAATAATGCAGACTGGCTTTTAGATTTAAATTATGTGGATTTTATAAGAGATATAGGTTCACACTTCTCAGTTAATAGAATGCTTACTGCTGAATGTTTTAAACAAAGATTAGAAAAAGGATTATCCTTCTTAGAGTTTAACTACATGCTAATGCAAGGATATGATTTCTATGTATTGAATAAAAAATATGATTGCACAATGGAATTAGGTGGAGATGACCAGTGGTCAAATATCTTAGCAGGAATGGAACTTATCAGAAGAAAAGAAGGTAAATCAGCTTATGGTATGACATGTTCACTACTTACAAATAGTGAAGGAAATAAGATGGGTAAAACAGCCAATGGAGCAGTATGGCTTGATCCTAATAAAACATCACCATTTGAATTCTACCAATACTGGAGAAACATTGATGATGCAGATGTAGAGAAGTGTCTATGCCTACTAACATTTGTTCCAATGGATGAAGTAAGAAGACTTTCAGCTTTAGAAGGAGCAGAAATTAACGAAGCTAAAAAGGTTCTTGCTTATGAGGTTACAAAACTTATCCATGGAGAAGAAGAAGCAGAGGGAGCTAAAAAGGCTGCAGAAGCTCTATTTAGTGGTGGAGTAGACATGAGCAATGTACCTACAGTAGAAATTGCTGAAGATATGAAAGCTGCTTTAATTCTTGATATAATAGCACAAACAGGTATTGTTCCATCTAAGAAAGAAGGAAGAAGACTTATAGAGCAAGGTGGACTTACTATAAATGATATAAAAATAGAAGATGTTAATGAAACATTTAATGAAAGCTACCTAGAAAAGGATGGATATGCCTTAATAAAAAGAGGAAAGAAGAAATTCTATAAATTAGTGATAGCTTAGTAAAAAAATTTATGAGTATGCCTAATGGTATACTCATTGTTTTTGTAATATACTTCACTAAACTGAAAATGATACGATTAGTTTAATAGGGGGTGAAGTCTATGTCAAATGTATGGAAAATTAATATGGTACAAAACTATACAACAAGAGATGATTTTAACAAGCTCACCTTTAAAAAAGGAGATTCATTTTCTGCTAGAATTTTAAGGTTAGAGGGAAGTACAACTGATGTTATAATAAAGTTACTTGATGGAAGAGTATTTCCGGCAAGGGTAGATGGAGATATACTTCAAGAAAATTTAGATGATTATATGTTTAAATTTCAACTAGATGGATTTGAAGGAGGAAAATTTCTTCTTAGAATATTAGAATCAAATGTTATAGATAGCCTTGGGAACAATGGTGACTCAGCTATTAAAGATCCATTAATGGAAGAATTACTTAAAAACTTAGATTTTCCAGTAGGCAAAGAGGATGTGCCTATATTAAAATCTATGCTTAAGAACAATATTCCAATTACAGAAGAAAATCTTTTAGAAATTAAGGGACTTAAGGAGTTTATAGATCAAAGCAATAATTCTCCTAAGGAGTTAAATAAATTCATTGATAAATTTATAGAAGCTAAAGGAATACAAAATAATAGTTCTGAAGCTGAACAAATAAAAGCAACTTTAGGTAGAGTTTTAAATGAAATTAAGAACTTAAAGATAGATGACGTATTTGTTATGAAAGCTCTGGATATAAAGCTAAATGAATATAATATCAAAGCTTTTTCAAAGGTTATCTCTAATGAATACAGTATTTTACCAGAGATAAAGGAAACTACCAATGTTATTAAAGAGCAGATTATTGGCAATATTAATAAAGATACACAAGGAGAAGTTATTGTTAATAGAAATTCAACTATTAGTGAAGGTGATAAATTAATATATTCTGAAAAAGATAGTTCTCAACCTATGGTATCAATAAAGGAAAGCTTAGAAAATAAAGAAGCTATATTATCTTCAGAAAAGATGGTAAACAAAGAAGTAAAGCATTCTAATGATATTATAAATGAAAGAACAATAGGAATAGTCAATGATGAAGAGGATCTACTGGGGAAAATGGCATCCCACGGCAAGGACGAAGTAGATAGCACTAATAAACTCTTTAAGCAGCTTAAATCAGATATCATGGTAGATAGAAGTATAACTAGCACTATGGTAAAGGATGAATTAAGAGAAAAGATATCCTTTATAAAAAATGATTTAATGGAATTAATTAAGTTATCCCAGAAAGAAACTAGTACTTTTAATAATGTGATTCAAAACTTAGAAACCAAGTTTCAAGAGTTTAAAATGTTTAATACAATAAATAATAATTATTATTTTCTTAATGTTCCACTGGATATGAAAGATAAGGAATATGATTGTAAGCTGATTATTAAGGATGAAAGAAGTAAAGGAAAAAAGTTAGATACTGAAAATATTAAAATAGCGGCTAGTGTAGCCACTGTAAATATGGAAAAGGTAGATGCTTATTTAACCGTTAATAAAAATTCGGCCACTATTGAAATAGAGAGTGAAGCCACATATGTAAAGATATTAGAAAGATTTAAGGGAAAGTTAATTAATGACTTAATTGATAGTAAGTATATGTTTAATATTTTTATAAAAGAGAAAAAACATGATTTTTCTTTTTCAAATTGCAGAAGTTTCTTTGAAGATGATGATTTCACTACAATTAATACTAGAGTTTAGCTAGGAGTGTGCTTATATGGAAGATAGAAAGAGAAAAAAAGCAGCAGCTTTAAAATATGAATATGGGCAGAATGCTCCAAAGGTTACAGCAGCAGGTATGGGTAATGTAGCTGATAAAATCCTTGAAGAAGCAGAAAAAAGTGATGTACCTATTGTATATAATGATGAACTTGCAGATATGCTTACTAAAGTTGATATAGATAGTGAAATTCCTTATGAGCTTTATGATGTAGTGGCAAAGGTTATAGCCTATGTTATGGAGATAGATAATAAGTACAAATAAATTTAAATAAAAAGATTATGAAATAGATAGTAGGTGGTTAAGTGGCATTATATGCAATTTCAGATCTTCATCTAGCCTCAACAGGAGAAAAGCCTATGGATATATTTGGGGAAAAATGGAGCAATCATGATGAAAAAATAAAAGAAAATTGGATTAGAATTGTGAAAGATGAAGATACAGTATTAGTAGCAGGGGATATTTCATGGTCTATGAATATGGAAAATGGCAAGGCTGATTTAGAATTTATAAATAATCTTCCGGGGAGAAAAATATTTGTTAGGGGAAACCATGACTATTGGTGGACTGGAATTACTAAGCTTAATTCTATGTTTAAGAGGATGGAGTTTATCCAAAATAATTTTTTCGCATATGAGGATTATGCTATATGTGGAAGTCGGGGATGGATTTTAAAGAATAATCCCAAATTTAATTCTCACGATAAAAAAATCTATGATAGAGAACTTATAAGATTAAGATTTTCCATAGATGCAGCCATAAAAAGTGGTTTTAAAAAAATAATATGTATGATTCATTATCCACCTATATTTCCTAATATGCAGGAAAATGAATTTTTAGAAATGTTTAAGGAATATAAAGTGGATAAGGTAATCTATGGACATCTTCATGGTGGAGGACTTTTAAATGTTTTTGAAGGAAAAAAAGATGGAGTTGAGTATATTTTAACATCCTGTGATTATATAGAGTTTACTCCTATTAAGATTTTAGATTAATAAAAAATTCAATAAAAGTCATATAAAATACCATAAAAAATACCATTATATGATATAATTAAATACGGATTAATAGAATTGGTTAGTAAAGGAATGACATATATGGCAGTTATTGAGTGGAAGAGTTTTTTAATTCCATACGACCAAGCAGTAGAGGAATTAAAAGTAAAGTTTAGAAGTATAAGAAGAGAATTAAGAAAGAAAAATGAATACTCACCTATTGAATTTGTAACGGGGAGGGTTAAAGAGGTTTCCAGTATACTAGAGAAAGCTAATAAATTTGATATACCTTTAGATAGAATCCAGTATGAAATGGAAGACATTGCTGGACTGAGAATCATGTGCCAATTTGTAGATGATATAGATAAAGTAGTAAATATAATACGTGAAAGAAAAGACATGCATATAATTTATGAAAAAGATTATGTTACTAATGTAAAATCTAGTGGTTATAGAAGTTACCATATGATTATAAAGTATCCAGTAAATATGGCATCTGGAATGTGTGAAGTGCTTGCTGAATTTCAAATAAGAACTTTGGCAATGAACTTCTGGGCTACAGTGGAACATTCTTTAAACTATAAATATAAGCATGCTATACCAATAGACATTAAAGGAAAGCTTAAAAATGCAGCAGATGCAGCCTTTAACTTAGATACAGAAATGTTAGCAATAAAAGATGAAATAAAGGATGCTCAAAAGCTATTTGAGGTAAAATCTTCTTTAGTAAGTAATATAGTGGAAAATATATTAACTATATCTTCCCTAGGGAAAACTGGAGAAGCATCAAGGTTTACAGAAGAGCTTAATAAGTTATTAGAAGTAGGAGACGTATTTGAACTTACAAGCCTATTAGAAGAAACTAAAAAGGTTCTTGAAAGGTACAAATAATTCATTGGTACAAAAGTTTTATATTCCTCATATGATGATATAAGCAATATTTCATGAGGTATAAAATGAGTGAGCAATTAATTAAATTTCAATCAACTACTTATGGAGATAAGTATGTAGATGCTAAGGTTGAAACTGGTGATGATAACAGAGGTGTTATCTATGGTAGAGTAATTGATAAGAATAATAAACCAATTAGTGATGCAGTAGTAAAGTTAATCATACTTGAAGATCCAAATGACCCATTAAGTATATTACCTATAACCCATACTTTTACAGATGAATATGGTCAATTTTTATTTGGTCCATTACCACCAAATAAGACCTATCTAATAAAAATATGGTATGATGATATTTATGTTAGGCCCATTACCATAAAAGATAAAGAAGCAAGACATAGTTGCATAACCATAAGAGAAGGTAAAAATTCTGATAATAGTGAAAGAAAATTACCAATAAATCATAGTGAAAAATAAAACAGAGGAGATTTTCCTCTGTTTTTTTTATTAATCTTAAAAGCTGTGATTTGGCTATTAAAAAGTATACTGTTCAATGTATATGAGGCTAAGTATGTTTAAATTAAAGACAGATTAATTACTTGTCAATATAAGAAAAATAATGTGGAGAAGTTATATTTGGATGTGGATGATTATAGTTTTCTTTATCATATAATTCTTTATATTTAGTAGCTTCTATATTATATTTAACATCTTCAGTAATACTAAACATATCACTATATGCAAGATTCAAATCTAAATGTTTTTTATTTTCAATTAAATACTTTAAACATTTATTATAGTGCCTCAAAGAAGCCTTAGAGTTTCCAATTATAAAATTAGTTCTAGCAAGAATAAAATCATAATCCATTTTTGTTTTATACCTTAGTGATGTATAATTTATATGTTTACTTTTATTAACAATTTTTTCTATATCATTAAGGTTGTAAAATAAGGTCAATTCTAATATTTTATAAATATTTATAAGTCTTACATCATCATAAGTTTTATATAAAAACTCTAGAAGTTTACAGCATTTATTAGGCTGGTTATTATATAGATAGGAGTTAAACAAATTTAGATAACATTCACCAGCTTCAAGATTATTACCAATATACTCATAAAAGAATATAGATTTTTTAATATATTCTATAGCTTTTATATAGTTTTTCATTGCAAAATAAGCAATGCTAAGGTTAAGGTGAAAAGAACACAACATAGTGGGAGAATTAATTTTAATATTGTTTTTTAAAAAGTCTTCAATGAAATGGATACCTTTTTCATACTCCTCATTAAATAAGTAATATGCACTTATATTATTATTTATTATAAAATAGATTTCACACTTACAGTGATTATATAAGTTTAAGTAATTTAAAGCTTTTTTTAGATACTCTAAATTTAAGTTATCACTAAAAGATTTAATTTCAATTTTTCTTAGAGAATTAAGAGTTATACATAAACTCTCTACATATATATATTTATCAGCCTCAGAAAGCCTATTAAATAAGATTTCACATCTACTTAAATACTTTTTTGCATCGTTCTTTAATTCAGTTTTATAATAACTCATACCTAAATAGAAACATGAATTAAAGTCAGAAAGTCTGAGTTCACTAGATCTTTCAATTATATCAAAATATTTTTTATTGTCATACAATTCTTTAAGATACAAATTTTTATTAGTAAAATTAGAATTTAGTAAAGAATTGTCATCATCACTTATTAAATCAGATATACTTGTTTTCAATTTATCTGAAATATGTTCTAACTGTGGTAAAGAGGGGTATAAATTGCCATTTTCAATTTTGCTTAATGATGTACGATTTAAAATATCACAACTTAAATCAACTTGGGTAAGCTTTGCAGCTTTTCTTAAGGTTTTTATTTTATGCCCTAACTTATTCATAGAATACTCCTTTTGTTAAAATTTTAAATGTTCTTTGCGAGAACATTTAAAAAAACAAATTAGATTTTACAGTATTAGTGAGAATTAATGTACTTATATTATATAATTTTTCATAAAGTAATTAAACATATAGCTACAATATTTTACAATTAATTAAAACATATGTAAAATATATTGCGAGAGATGAAATAAGGGAGGAAGCATATGAATAGAATATTACGAAACAGAAGTATTATGATTTTATGGATTTCAAGAGCTTTATCTAGATTTGGTGATGCTATTGAAAGCTTAGCACTTATGTATTTAGTGTATGAGTTAACAGGGTCTGGACTTGCTATGGGAACGGTTATGTTATTTAGTGGAATTCCTAATATAGTTATAGGACCAATTGCAGGAGTAATTGTAGATAGATACAATAAAAAAACAATAATGTTTATATGTGAATTAGTGAGGGCGGTAGCCTTAATATTGATTCCGGTATTTATGTATTTTAATATAATAAATATATGGCATATTTATATTTTAGCAAGTGTAGCATCAATAGCTGAGAGTTTTTATGAGCCATGCTATGGAGTAGCAAGTATTCAAATAACACCTAAAGAGGATTTACCACTTTTAAATAGTTTAACTACCACTACTAATTCTATAATGAGGTCTATAGGTTATGCAGTAGCAGGGGTTATTATGGTAGCTTTAAATAAAGAAATATTATTTGTTATAGATGCAGTAACATTTTTCATATCAGCTATTGCAGCACTAATTATATCCCTCCCTAAGGTTGAAAATAAAAATATTACCAATCCAAAGGAAATATTATTTGATTTAAGGGATGCTGGAAAGTATATAGCTTCAAATAAACACATAACTATAATGCTTATAGTTATATTTATAATAAATTGTGGAATAATCCCTTTAACATCATTTTTACCTATTTTTAGTGATGTTCATTTAAGTCTTGGAGAAGCTTGGTCTGGATATTTTATGACAACATTCTCCATTGGAACTATATTGGGGGCAGTAATATATCCTATGTTAGTGAAGAAAAATTTAAAGTTGAGAAATGCATACTTATATAGTTTTACTATAATGGGAATTTGGGTATTATTAGTATGTCTATTTAATCATAGGTATATAGCATTAGCCATGTTTTTATTAGTGGGTATTATTGGTTCTATAATAATGATGTGGGCATCTACAGACATCCAAAAGACTTGTGATGTTAGCTACTATGGTAGGGTAGGAGCACTTTCATCAACAGTTATATTAGCATCTTCACCTATAATGTCTTCAATTTGTGGATGGGCTATAGATTCCATTTCAATAGTAAATGTATTTATAATAACAGGAGTAGTATTCCTTCTTTGTGGTTTAGTAATATACAAACTAATTTCAAATAATGTTAATAGTAATAGCTATGAACAAAATATTAATAACGTAGGTTAAGGTTAAAAACTTTATACTAATTTTATTAAAAATAAGGAATAGATTAGCAGGAGCAATCTATTCCTTATTTCTGTGATTAATTAGCTACTATATTTACAAGTCTACCTTTAATACTCTGTTTTTTAATGAACTTTAAACCCTGTGATTTATAGAGATAGACTTAAATAATTGAATATTTGTGAGGTTGACTAAGTTTAAATTAAACTACTTGTTAATATAAGAAAAATAATGAGGAGAAGTTAAATTGGGACGCATATGATTATATTTTTCATTGTCATATATATCTTTATATTTAGTAGCTTCTATATTATATTTAACATCTTCAGTAATACTAAACATATCGCTATATGCTAGATAGGTATCTAGATATTTTTTGTTATCAATCATATACTTTAAGCATTTATTATAATGTCTCAAAGAAGATTTAGTGTTTCCATTAATAAAATTAGTTCTAGCAAGAATAAAATCATAATCCATTTTTGATTTATATGTTAATCCTGTATAGCTTATTTCTCTGCTTTTATTAACAATTTTTTCTATATCATTAATATTGTAAAGTAAGGTTAATTCTAATACTTTATAAGTATTTATAAGTCTAATATTACCATAGGATTCAAATAAAAATTCTAGTAGTTCATTACATTTATTAGGCTGGTTATTATATAGATAGGAATTAAATAAATTTAAATAACATTCACCTGCCTCAAGATTATCACCAATATATTCATAAAAGAATATAGATTTATTTATATATTCTATAGCTTTTACATAGTTTTTCATTGAAAAATAAGCAATGCTAAGGTTAAGATGAAAAGAACATAGTACTGTAGGAGAATTAACTTTAACATTTGTTTTTAAAAAATCTTCAATAAACAATATAACTTTTTCATATTGTTCTCTATATAAATAACATGCACTTATATTATTATTTATTATAAAATAAATTTCACATCTATTTTGATTATATAAATTTAAATAATTTAAAGTTTTTTTTAGATACTCTAAATTTAAGTCATCACTAAAAGATTTAATTTCAATTTTCCTTAGAGAATTAAGGGTTATACATAAACTCTCTACATATATGTATTTATCAGCCTCAGAAAGCCTATTAAATAAGATTTCACATCTACTTAAATACTTACGTGCATCTTTTTTTAAATCTGCCTTATAATAACTCATTCCTAAATAGAAACATGAATTAAAGTCAGATAGTTTAAGTTCATTACCTTTATCAATTATATCAAAATATTTCTTATTGTCATATAATTCTTTAAGATTCAAATTATTATTAGGTAAATTAAATTTTAATAAAGAAATATCATCATCACTTATTAAATCAGAGATGCTTATTTTTAATTTATCTGAAATATGTTCTAACTGTGGTAAAGATGGATTTAAATTGCCATTTTCAATTTTGCTTAATGATGTACGATTTAAAATATCGCAACTTAAATCAACCTGGGTAAGATTAGCAGCTTTTCTTAAGATTTTTATTTTATGTCCTAACTTATTCATAGAGTACTCCTTTTGCTAAAATTAAAAATGTTCTTTGTGAGAACATTAAAAAAAACAAATTAGATTTTATAGTATAAGTGAGAATAAATATATATTTATTATATAGTTTTATATAGGAAAATTAAACATATAACTACATGATTTTACAATTAATTAAAACATATGTAAAATTAATAATATAAGGTGAGGAAATTATAAATAGAATTAAATTAACATGATTTAATTAAATACAGTATAAAGCATATAATTGGGAAGTAGAATAGGGGTGGAATATTACATGAAAAGCTTTTGGTCAATTATTCCTAGGTATATTATAAAAAATAAGAAACGAATTGTGTTTATAGCATTGGGAATAATGCTTTCTATGGCTCTTATAGTTTCTTTAAGCACTATATCTGAGGCGTTAAAAGAATCATTATATCAGAAAATGGTAGATGATTCTGGAGGTATATATGATATGGATTTATATACAAGAGGATTCTTTAATTTTGATGAATTAAGTAAGGATAATATGATAGAAGATATGACGGTAGTTATACCAGTTGGAAGATATGACATACCTAATACTGAAAATACATTAGAAATAGCATCTTATGATGACAATGCTACTGAAATTTTAAACTTTAAACTTATTGAAGGTAAATATCCAGAGAAGGATAATGAAATAGCCATAGAAAAATGGATGTTGGATTTATTCCCAGAAAAATATAATATAGGTGATAAGATAAAGATTCCATATAAAATTACCTATAGAGGTCGAAATACAGAGTTTTTTTATAAAGATGATGAAGCTGAGTTTATTATAACTGGATTATTTAAAAATACGTATAGAAATTATTATGCACCTGGAGAAGGGAAGGCATATATAACACCCACTTACGCAGAAGAATTATTAAATAGGAATAAAGTAACAACTCAAGAGGCTGAGAGTAGAGCATATATCACTGTAAATCCAAGGTTTTCTCCTAAAACAGCAGTAGAGAAATTCGTAGAATCAGATTATAGTCAAGGTGATTTTTCTTTAAATTATGCAAAATTAGATTTAAAAGACCAGTATAAAAAGTATGATTCCATCATGTATTTTATATTTATAGTATTAATGATAATCTCTAGTATCATTATTTATAACATATTTAATGTAAGTGTATCAGAAAGAACTAAAGAGATAGGCATGCTTAGAGCTATTGGATGTCCTCCTTGGAAAATAAAAATGATGATATTGGGTGAAGGATTTCTTATGGCTATTGTATTTATACCTTTAGGTATCTTACTTGGGAATTGGGTAACACGATTAATTATAAAAATATCAACAGGAATAGATAATCTAGGATCTGTTTTTAGTATGGATATTAAAATATTGCTTATAGCAATATTTATAGGAGTAATAACCATATTAATAGGGTCATATTTTCCAGCTAAAAAAGCTTCCATAATATCTCCAGTAAGAGCAATTTCAGGAAGTAATAACTTAAATTTAGATGGAAATAAAATAAGAGCATCATTAGAGGGGAAGAAGAACATTTCACGGAGAGTTAGTTTTGAAGGGCGTATGGCGTATACTAATTTGTTAAGAAATAAGAAAAGATTTTTAACTACTTCACTATCATTGATAATAACTATAACTATGTTTATGGTTATAAATTATATTATAGGTTCAACAAATCCAGTAGCAGTTTTCAAAGATAGTTTTGGAGCTGATTTCAAACTTAATTCTAAAATGGGGATATTGGATGAAAAAGTAAGTTCTATACCAGGAGTAAAGATTGTTTCAAAAACAAAACAGAAATCTACAACTATAGAATTTCCTAAAGAAATGTTTACGGAAGATGGAATAAAGCATTTAGAAACGGAAGCTAAAATGGGTGGATTTTTAAATCAATTACTAGAACAAAACAGGTATGAATTGGGCATTGAAAGTTATGGATACTCTGACAAAGATTTGGAAAAACTAAAGGAATATATCATTGAAGGAGACATTGATATAGAAAAAATGAAAAAAGAGAAGGTTTTGATTCTTGCTCAACATTTAAATGGAAATAATTATACGGATATTAAGGTTGGAGATATACTTGGATTACAATGTGCTAAGTTTGATGTTTCAGGAACTTTTTTAGGAATTGGTATGCCTGATTTTCAGGTAGGGGCCATTATTAGTGAAGAAGCACTCAAAAGTATTGACAAAGAGGCATCAGCCATGGTTATTGTAAGTGAAAAAGCTATGGAAGACTATATGAATGTATATGGATATCAACATTTTGATTTAGTTTTGGATAAAGGAGCTGATTATGAAAAAACAGAAGCTTTAATAAAAGAGAAGTTAAATGATGAAAGGGATCTGGAAATATTATCTTTTAGAGAAGAATTAGAAAAGGTGAAAAGAAATAATATTCAAATAGTATTTGCTATGTATAGTGTAGTTATAGTTGTAGCTATAGTAAGTATAATAAATCTTATTAATATCATGAATATGAGTGCTATTATGAGAAAAAAAGAATTTGGTTTTATGAGAGCAATGGGATTAAGTGAAAAACAAGTAAAAAAGATTATAAGGAGAGAAGGAGCTATATATGGAGTTGTTTCTGGAGGAATTGCAGTAGTATTAGGAAGTTTAATTTCTATAATAATTGCGTCAAAGTCAAAAGTAATTTTTGGACAAGAAATAACTTGGAGCTTTCCAGTACTTAATGTTATAAGTACATTAGCAGTAACTATAATAATTACTATAGTGGCAGCGGTATTGCCATCTAAGATTTTATTTAAGTCCAGTATCGTAGAAAGTATTAGAGATATAGAATAAATTGGAGAAAGTTAATTATTATATAGTGAGAAGGAAATGAGGTTATATCATATGGAATTATTAAGAACTGAAGGGTTAAGAAAGGAATATGGAAGTAAAGATAGTAAGGTTGTAGCACTTAAACCTACAAATTTAATTATAAATAAAGGTGAATTTACAGCTATAGTAGGTCCGAGTGGTTCTGGTAAAAGTACACTTTTGCATCTATTAGCAGCTCTTGATAGACCTTCAAGTGGACATGTATATGTAAATGATAAGGATATATATACTATGAATGAAAATGATTTGTCTGCTTTTCGTAGAAGAAATATAGGGTTTATATTTCAAGCGTTTAATTTAATTCCCATACTATCAGTGGAAGAGAATATAAAGCTACCGTTACTTATGGATGGCAAAAAAGTTGATGATGGTCATATTAAGGAAATTATGAAGGCTTTAGATATAGAGAATAGAGCCAATCATCTACCAGGAGAGATATCAGGTGGGCAGCAGCAAAGAACATCTATAGCTAGAGCACTTGCTAATAAGCCTGAAATAATTTTTGCAGATGAACCAACAGGAAATTTAGATAGTAAAAATAGTAATGAGGTTCTAGATTTGCTTACTTCATCTATAAAGAGATATAATCAAACCTTGGTAATGATAACTCATGATAAGGATATAGCTAAGAGAGCGGATAGAGTTATAACCTTATTCGATGGAAAGATTGTAGAAGATAAAAGAATCAATTAAAAATAAGGAATAGATTAGCAGGAGCAATCTATTCCTTATTTCTGTGATTAGTTAGCTACTATATTTACAAGTCTACCTTTAATAACTATAACTTTTCTTACAGTTTTTCCTTCAAGGTTAGATTTTATTGTTTCATCATTTAAAGATGCTTCTTTTATTTCATCCTCAGAAGAAGAGGTTGCAACATTTATTTTTGCTTTAATTTTACCATTAATTTGAATAGCAATTTCTACTTCATCTTTAACTAAAGCAGCTGGATTAAATTCTGGCCATTTTTCATTAAATACTGAGTAACCCATTCCAAGGTTTTCCCATTGTTCTTCACTGAAGTGAGGAGCAAAAGGAGCTAAAAGCTTAATATAATCAACTAATACTTCTTTTAAGAAATCAGTATTTTTAACAGCTTCATTTAGATACTTATTTAGAGCATTGGTAAACTCCATAAGTCTTGCAATGGCAGTGTTGAATTGAAGCTTTTCAGCATCTTCACTAACACCTCTAATTGCAAAGTGTCTCCAATAGTTAAGCTCTTTTTCAGGTGCTTCTATTACATTTTTAGAAGACTTGTTACAGTTAATTTCTGAAATTGATGCTTCAAGAATTCTTTCTATTCTATCTACAAATCTACCAATAGATTTTAATCCATCATCACTCCAAGCTCCGCCATCAGTGTATCCAAATCCAAACATTAGGTACATTCTAAATACGTCAGAGCCATATTCTTTAATGTAGTCATCAGGAGATATTGTATTACCTTTAGACTTACTCATTTTCTGTCCATCTGGTCCTAGGATTAAGCCTTGGTGAGTTAATGATAGGAATGGTTCATCAAAGTTTAGAAGTCCCATATCTCTAAGAGCCTTAGTGATAAATCTTGCATATAGAAGGTGCATACAAGCATGTTCAGGACCACCTACATATTTATCTACTGGAAGCATCTTATTTATTATTTCACTATCAAATGCTTTTTCACTATTTTTATTATCTGCATATCTCAAATAATAGAAAGATGAACATACAAAGGTATCTAAAGTATCTTCATCACGGTGCGCAGCACCTCCACACTTAGGACAAGTTACATTTATAAAGTCTTCAGATTTTGCAAGAGGAGATTTCCCATCTGGTGCAAATTCTACATTGTATGGAAGTTCTACAGGTAATTGAGCTTCTGGCACTGGAACAGTTCCACACTTATCACAATGAATCATTGGAATTGGAGCACCCCAATATCTTTGTCTAGATACTAGCCAGTCACGTAGTCTGTAGTTAACTTGTTTTTTACCAAGACCTAACTTTTCAAGCTCAGTAACCACTGCATCCTTAGCTTCTTCTCCCTTAAGACCATCAAAATTTCCACTATTTATCATTGGGCCATATTCAGTAAATGGAAGAGCATCTCCACCTTCTATAACTCTCTCTATTGGAAGATTATATTTTTGTGCAAAAGTATAATCACGGTCATCATGAGCTGGAACTGCCATTACTGCACCTGTACCATAAGTATTAAGTACATAGTCTCCAACCCATATTGGAATCTCACGGCCATTTATAGGATTTATAGCATAGGAACCAGTGAATACTCCTGTTTTTTCTCTAGAGATAGACTGTCTTTCTATATCACTTTGCTTTGCAGATGTTTCTTTATAAGCTTCAATAGCAGCCTTATTTTCTTCTGTAGTAAGCTTTTCAACTAATTCATTTTCAGGAGCAAGAACAACGTAGCTAACTCCAAATAAAGTATCAACTCTTGTGGTAAATGTATTGAATTCAATGTTGGAATCCTTAACTTTAAAAGTTACTTCTGAACCAGTTGATCTTCCAATCCAGTGTTTTTGCATAGCTTTAGTTTTTTCTGGCCAATCAAGACCATCAAGTTTTTCTAAAAGCTCATCTGCATAGTCTGTGATTTTAAGGAACCATTGAGTTAAGTTTTTCTTTGTTACTTCACTTTCACATCTTTCACAATGACCTTCTACAACTTGCTCATTTGCAAGTACTGTGTTACAGCTAGGGCACCAGTTTACTGGAGCATTTTTTCTGTAAGCAAGACCTTTTTCATACAATTTTAGGAATAACCATTGGGTCCACTTATAATAATCTGGTCTACAAGTAACAACTTCATTTTCCCAGTTGAACATTGCACCCATTGCTTTAAGTTGTTTTTCCATAGTTTCAATATTTTTATCAGTAGAGTCTTTAGGATGTATCCCAGTTTTAATTGCAAAGTTTTCTGCTGGAAGACCAAAAGCATCAAAGCCCATTGGTTGGAATACATTATATCCTTGCATTCTCTTCATTCTAGCCCATGAATCTACTGGTCCGTAGTTAAACCAGTGTCCTGCATGTAATTGGCTTCCTGAAGGGTATGAGAACATTTCAAGAACGTACAATTTTTTATCCATATTGTTTTCATCGAATTTATATAGGTTTGTTTCTTCCCATTTTTCCTGCCATTTTTTATCTGTAGCAGTTCCATATCTAGCCATAGTAATCCTCCTTGTTTGATAAATATCAAATATTATTTTAAATAAAAAAAAGCTTTCATCTCTTATGAAAGAGACGAAAACTATAATTCCGCGGTACCACTCTATTTAGACCATAAAGGTCTCCCTTGATAATATAACGGTTAAATCCGTACTTGCTTTTAACAAGTAAGCTCCCAGGCAAGTTCATATAAGCTTATTACTACATTACACCAAGCTGTAGCTCTCTTCAAATAAGTAATTATATTACTACTCCTTATCACTGCAATAAATAATTAAGTTTTTAAAAATTATACATTAAGAGTGAAGTAAATGTCAAGGGATTTGAATATTATATCCCTAAAATTTAAATTTTTTAGTTCTCACACTATTTATGAATACCGTAAGAACATAGTCAAATATAAAGAAGGCTACATTACCACCTATAAATATAATTATTAAAGGGTATTGCATTTGAATAGTAGCCATAAATAATTGTTTATATAAAAGAAATGCTATAAAGGTTATCACGTTAAAATAAACTAGTTTTAATGTGATTTCTATAGGTGTATTTCTTTTTTGTTCTATAAAAAATTTTACTATGCCATAGGGACCAAAGATTAGCACATAAAAAAGACAAAGAGTTTTGTCTGGGATTATGAAATAAGCTAATACAGAGGAGCCTATATATACTAATAAAGTAGTTTTCATATCAGCAATAAGTATTCCCAGGGGAATAAGTGCTGAAGTTAAGCCTAATAAGAATAAAGTGTTAAAGGTAATAAAATTAGCGGCATACAAGATAATAAGAGTCAAAGCAATAAGCATACCGCCCTTTGCTATATTAGAAGCCTTATTTTCTTTCATAGTAACCTCCTTTTAACAACAGCTAAATACAATCTCCACCCATACATTCACAACATGTATCTAGAGCCCAGATTTTAAAGCAGATGCTACACATATCATTAGAGCTATTTCTTTGTCCATAATAGTTACTTCTATAGGTATTCTGTGTATGGTTTAATTGATTAAGCATTTGTTTATATTCAAAGTTATTAGGATCCATTCTGCAAGCTGTATTTATTAAATTATTTGCGCTGTCATACCAACCTTTTCTAAGGTGTACAACCCCCATTAAAAAGTTCCATTCTGCAGTTCTATTAGTTATGGCATTAAGTTTTGCTTCTGCACCACCAATATTTCCTCTATTAATATCCAATCTAACAGATTGAAGATTGGGATCATTATAGCTATTAGAACTTCCACCATAGTTTGAAGAAGTATTTCCATAGTTAGAGGAGCTATTGTTAAAATTACTTTTTTTGCTTAATGTATCATAAGCTTCGTTTATTTCTCTAAGTTTTTCCTCTGCTAAATCTTTTAGCGGGTTATCAACATACTTGTCTGGATGATACTGTTTTACTAGCTCTCTATAGGCTCTTTTGATTTCATCTTGAGAGGCATTTTCTTTAACTCCAAGTACTTCATAAGGATTTTTCATGTTTCTTGTCACTCCTTGATTTTATAGTTTCGATTTTATTCATAAGTCCTAGTTGTAATATATTAAATAGTAAGTCTTTATTTTTATTTATCGGAAGTTTATCTAAAGCTTCAGAAGTAGAATTTGCACTCATTATTAGGTTAAATTCTATTCTATTGCCCTCTTTAATAATTAAGTCTTCATAGGGTAGGTTTTCAACATTGAAGGCTTTGTTAATGGCGTTAAATTTATGTTTTTCCATATCTTCCTTTAAGTCATCAAAGGCATCTATTATATAAATCCATCTCCCTAGATTATAACCTAAATCATATAGTTCATTATAAAAGGTCTCATCTTTATAATAGTAAGATACTATAAAAGCTGTTAAAGATGCAAAAGGGTCACTGAGTTCATCAATAGATATGATTTCTCCGGATTTCTCAAGGAAGCTTAACTTCTTTATATTTTCTTCTATATTAACTAAAATTGGAGATAAGTCCTCTTTAGATTTATTTATAAATTTTTTTATGTACATAGAAATAAACTTTTTACTTAGAGAATTATCATCATTATAATCATCTAATAATTTGTAGTATACTAGAGACACGTTACAAAAGGCAGCATAATCTAAAGCTCTATTATCTATAACCTTAGGCTTTTTTTTCATAGGATGAGCTATACATTTAGTAACTACATACTTATGTTTACTGTATTCTAAACTATCCAAAAGTATACCTAAAAAAGTCATATCATAATTTAAAGTCATTCTGCATAAATTAGAAAAATTATTTTTTATAGATATACATAACCCACAATAGTAAGCTTTGAACATTTCATAGTCTTTAATTTTTAATTCCATTTTATAGGGTGTTACATAACCAAACATTATACTCCTTTTACTGATCCTTCTCCATTTAATATTTCAAAGATTGTTTTAGAGGTGGTATCCTCCATAGTATATCCAAGTAAAGCTACAATTTCTTTTATTTCTTCCTCATCCGTTGATTCTATTTCTAAATAAGGAAAGGGACAAAAGCTCTTATCATTTATATCAATTTCAATAAGAGAATTCTTATATTTATAACTTTCTCTATGTTTTTTTATTGATTCTACTAGTTCAAGACCAAGGGAGGTGAAGATTTGACTTCCAATGGTGCTATTGTCTATAACAATTTCATTTTCTTCCATAACCTTATACTTTTCTTGGCTTAGAAGTTTTTTTGTAGTCATATAATTTATTATTATATTATTTAAATTATCTTCCACTATTCTAATTCTAGCATAACCTTTTTTACTTAGCAGTCTTCTATCTGGAAAATCATAGAGGTTATTAACTTGATTTTCATCCTTAACTTTTTCACAGCCTAGACTGTTAAGTTTAGATTTTATTTCATCTACATCTATCTTTAAGATTCTTGTTTCCATTTCTTCCAAGGATAGCACCCCTTTTTCTTTAATGATGACATTATACCTTATGTTTAAGATTATAACAAATTTTATTGATATTGTTAAAAAAAAATATATAATTATTCTTATACTGTTAAAAATCTATAGTAGATATACTAGAATAGTAAATATACATAAAGATATGTATACTAAAATTTATGGAGGTAAGTGATGGAGTATATAAATGAAATTAATATAAATGAAGCTATTATTCATATTTTAGATAACAATTCCGATGAGCCAGTTTTAAATGAGTATCCCTTAGAATTAACAGAAGAGGTGTATACTTTTATTTTTAAACACATTCAAAGATGTTTAAAGGATGAGGAACTTAAATATGCTATTTTTAATAAGGAGAGAAATATTGTAAAGGAAGTATGTCAAGAATATTTGAATGGAGAAAATAATCTAACCAATGTATCTAAGGAGTTAGCTAGTCAGATGTTTATCTTGATGAGATCAAAGGGGAGCATACCTTCCTGTGATTTGCTTACTGTATCCTTTACTACAGAGTATGGAGCATTTATAGGTATATTTAAGATGGACTATATTAAAAATTATATGCACAATGTAGAGTTTGTAGATGGAAAGATTGGAATAGATATAATACCTCAATTTACAGGACTACCTTCAAGTAGTTCAAGGATACAAAAGTGTGCATTTATTAAAGCTATGGCTAGTGATAATCCTTATGATTTATTAGTAATTGATAAGCAAAGTAAAAGCAATAAAGAAAATAAAGAATATGGAGCTAATTATTTTATAGATAATTATTTAGGCTGTACTATAGTAGAAAATGAAAGAGATAAGACAAAGCAGTTTTTGAAAGTAGCAGAAAAATGGACTCAAAATGCCCTTAGTGAAAATGCAGAAGGACAAGAAACAGTACGTAGAGAAGTTAAGAAGAGGCTCAGAGAAGAAGATTCTATAGACTTGAATAATTTTGCAGAAGAAGTTTTTAAAGAAAATCAGTCTCTAAAAGAAAACTTTAGAACCTTTGCAATTGAAAGTGGAGTAAGTGAAACTGTAGATTTAGATAAGCAGTGGGTAGAAAAGAAATTGAAGAGAGTTAGGCTAAAAATAGATAAAGATATAGATTTATATATATCAGAAGAAGCTTATAATGATATTAATAGATTCGAAATTGAAAGAGTCGGTGATGGTAGTATTAATATGAAAATAAAACATATTATCAATTATACTGAAAAGTAGACAGAATAAAAAAACATGGAATAAAAGTTCCATGTTTTTTTTATCTTATTTCATTGAGTCTATTGAACCTAAAACCGTTGTAATTTTATCTTCTACTAATTGCTCCAGATTAGTTCTTGCTACTCCAAGATATTTTCTTGGGTCAAACTCACTTGGTTTATCTGCAAATACTTTTCTACAAGAACCTGTAACACAAAGTCTTAGGTCTGTATCCATGTTAATTTTGCAAACAGCCATAGATGAAGCTTTTCTTAGCATTTCTACAGGTACTCCCTTAGCACCTTTTATGTCTCCACCATTTTCATTACACATTTCAACATATTTTGGATCTACAGCAGAAGCACCGTGAAGAACTATTGGATATTTTTCAAAACCAACTTCTTCTAATTTTCTTGTTATTGTTTCAAGTCTTTCAAAGTCAAGTTTAGCTTCGCCTTTAAATTTGTATGCACCGTGGCTTGTTCCAATAGCTATTGCTAATGAATCAACACCAGTTCTCTTAACAAAGTCAACTGCTTGGTCTGGATCAGTGTAAGTAGCATCTTTAGCAGATACATTTACATCATCTTCAACTCCAGCGAGTTTACCTAGTTCAGCTTCTACGACAACTCCATGAGCATGAGCATATTCTACAACTTCTTTTGTAAGTCTTACGTTTTCTTCATAATCATAGTGAGAACCATCAAACATAACAGAGGTAAATCCATTGTCTATACACTCTTTACAAAGTTCAAAAGAATCGCCGTGGTCTAGGTGAAGAGCTACATCAACTCCACTTTCCTCAACAGCAGCAAGTACCATATGTCTTAAATAAGCTGGTCTCATATATTTTATAGCTCCACTAGAGCATTGAAGTATTACAGCAGAGTTTTGAGCTTTAGCTCCATCTACAATTCCCTGAATTATCTCCATATTGTTAATATTAAAAGCTCCTATAGCATATTTGCCTTCAAAAGCCTTTTTAAACATTTCTTTAGTAGTTACTAATGCCATAACATTATTCCACCCTTCTATTTATAAGATTAAGTCTATAATTTTATTATAGTTCAATCTTTAGTTAAATGCTATATAGAAAACCACATTTTGAAATCGTAACCAAAAACTTATCAAAAAATGTTTCCTATTGATATAGATTCTAATTCTTTTACTTGGTTAATTAAAGTTTTTACCACGTGAATAGATGAAAGAGCTTCATCTTTATTTTTGCATTTAGAATATTGACTAAGCTTTATAACTTCACTATAAATGTTATCAAAGTCTGTATGATTTAAAAATAAAGTTAAGTTTGCCACGTGTCCTTCATAGATGTTTAACAATTCAAAAGACAACATATAGCTTTCATCCCAATTATCATTTACTATGTTTTCTTCTATTTCTGATGAAACATCTAAAAGCTTATCACAAGTTAATACTATATATTTGCTGGCAAAAAAAAGAATGAATATCATTAGAAAGAAGATGATGCATGTTGCTATCATGTTTTTCATTGTATAGGAACTCCTCCTTAACTCTCTTTTTCATTATCACTAGCATTAGTAGTTTGATTTTTAAGTTGAAAGTAGAACTTTTGGTTATTTGAATAAACTATTGCAATGAGCACATCTTTATAGCTTTTAATATTATTTTTAGCTAGTTTTTCTTCTAACCAATAATTATCTTTTTTAATAGACTTAAGATTGGCCTTGTTTATAACACCATCTAATATTACGGGAATGGGAAGAGGCTCATCTTCTATTTTTATATTAAAATCTTCCCTTGTAGGTGGTTCATAGTCTTTGTAAGGAACAATAGATAGAGAACCATCAGTTTCTAAAATTGCATAATGTATTTCTTGTAAATTAAAATAACCATTTTGTCTAAGCTCACCTAAAAGGTCATCAAGATTATATCTAACTTGCTTTAATTCCTTCACATTTACTAGTCCGTCTTTTATAAGTATACTAGGTTGACCGTTTAGAATAGAGCGAATGTGTTCACTTTTAAGTTCTAAAAAGGAAGTCATTACTTGAAGAAAAACTAAAGTAGTTATAGGAACTATAGCATATATTAGCGGAATTCGGTTATCGCCCATAGGGAGAGTTGCAAGTTCAGAAATCATTAGTGCAACTACAAAATCTACAGGTTCTAACTGTCCAAGCTGTCTTTTACCCATAACTCGCATAATGAAAATTAAATAAACATATAGTATAACTGTTCTAATTATAAGTATAAACATAAATATCACCTATATTTCTAATATAATGCTAAATATAGTATGCACAGAATATAATAAATTATTTGTGGTTTGTTGGTTTCATATTTACAATTATGTAATATAATAAGTAATCCAAATATATAATATAATTTAAGTTTAAATTTTATTAGGATTATGATTTTATTAGTTAATTAAGGGATTAGGAAATAATATATGATAACTAAATAATTATAATAGAGGTGAGAGTATGGATAAAATTAAGATAAGAATAGAAGAAAGAATCATAGAAGTTCATAGAGGAATAACGTGTTATAATTTGATAAAAAGATATGGCTATGACAATAAAGTACCTATAGTTTTGATTAAAGTGGACGGTAAACTTAGGGAGTTATCAACTGTTCTTGAGAAGGATTGTGATATAGAATTTGTTGATATTACAGATAAACAAGGAATGCTATGCTATATAAGAAGTTTACAATTTGTTTTAATAAAAGCTACCAAAGATTTATTTCCAGATAGTAAAATAACCATAGAACATTCTTTAAGTAAAGGATTATTTGGTGAAATATATAAAGACATACATCTAAGCATAGATGATGTATATGCCATAAAAAATAGAATGCTTGAGATAGTAGATGCTAACATGGAAATTGAAAAGAAAAATTATAGTAAGGAAGATGCTATAGATTTATTTAGAGAAACTGGCATGGATGATAAGGTTAGTGTTTTTAAAAATGTAAATGAGAGCAGCATAATAATTTATAAGTTGGGTGAAGAAATTGGTTATTTTTATGGACCAATGATACCTAATACAGATATACTAAAATATTTTGATTTAATTTACTATGATCCAGGGTTTATTCTTAGATTTCCAACTCAAGAAGAGCCAACCCAAATTCCACGATTTGAAAAACATAGGAAGTTAGCAAAGATATTCTATGAAGCTGAGAAATGGGGAGATATACTAAATATAGCCCATGTAGGTGCTTTAAATGATGAGATAGAACATGGTGATATTGTGACTTTAGTACGAGTTGCAGAAGCTTTGCACGAAAAGAAGATAGCTAATATTGCTGATAAAATAAAGAAAAATCGTGATATAAAGTTAATATTAATAGCTGGACCATCATCTTCAGGAAAAACTACATTTTGTAAGAGGTTGGGAATTCAAATGAGAGTTAATGGATTAATTCCAGTACCAATATCATTAGATGACTATTTTATAGATAGAGAGCTTACTCCAAAGGATGAATTTGGAGAATATGATTTTGAAAGTATAACTGCATTGGATTTAGAGTTATTTAATGAACAACTAAAGATGCTTTTAAATGGAGAAGAAGTTGAGCTTCCAACCTTTAATTTTATAACAGGTAAAAGAGAGTGGTTAGGAAATAAAGTGAAGCTTCCAGATAGGGGAGTAATAGTAATTGAGGGAATACATGGCTTAAATGAAGTCCTAACAGCTTCAATTCCTCATAATCATAAATTTAAAGTATATATTAGTCCATTAACTCAAATAAATATGGATGCTCACAATAGAATAGCAACAACGGATGTAAGGATGATTAGAAGAATAGTTAGAGATTATTTGTCAAGAGGATATGATGTAGAATATACACTGAAAATGTGGTCTTCTATAAGACGAGGGGAAGATAAGAATATATTTCCTTATCAAGAAGATGCAGATGTAATGTTTAATTCAGCACTTATATATGAGTTAGCAGTTTTAAAGAAATATGCATTAGAAGAGCTGTATAAAGTGAAACCAGAAAGTTCAGTCTACAATGAAGCAAGAAGACTTATAGAATTTTTACATTTTTTTAAAGAAGTAGATAAGGATGTTGTTCCAACAAATTCTTTAATTACAGAATTTATAGGGGGAAGTTGTTTTTATCAATATTAAATTTAAAATGAATATTAATTAAATAGAGCTAGGTAATAATGGTATACAAAAAAACACTATTACCGAGCTCTATTTATATCGAAAAAATATATATATTGTCAATAAGTTTTATGGTATAAATATTATAGATATATTTTTACATAATTCTTATTTAAAAGTTACATATTTTTAATCTTTAACTAATGGTATTATATAAAATGGATATACTAAGTAATAACTATTAATTCAGGAGTCAATGAAATATTAAATTTTAGTATATTCTATAGTGGTATTTTATAGGAGGAAATTATGAAAAGTTATAGCGTGTTTGACATTCTTGGTCCTATAATGATTGGACCTTCAAGCTCACATACAGCAGGAGCTGCAAGACTTGCAAAATTAGCTGCAAAGATTGCAGAAGATGATGTTAGGGAAGTTAAATTTTTACTTCATGGCTCCTTTGGAAAAACTTATAAAGGACATGGTACAGATAGGGCACTAGTAGCTGGAATTTTAGGAATGGATCCCTGGGATTATAGATTAAAAGAGTCTTTTACTATAGCAGAAGAAAGAGGAGTAAAATTTACCTTTGAAGAAACGGATCTAGGTGATGTACATCCTAATACAGTTAAATTTGTAATGAAGGATTCCAAAGGAATAGAAACCACTGTTACAGGTTCATCCATAGGCGGAGGAAATATTGTTATATTCGAATTAGATGGACAAAGCATCCATTTTACAGGAGAATATCCAACTATTATAATTACTCATCTCGATGTACCAGGAATGATATATAATGTTAGCAATCTTTTATTTAATGAAAATATAAATATAGCTTCAATGAATGTATATAGAAAAGCTAAGGGATTAGAAGCTTCAACGGTGGTTGAAACTGATGGGATAGTGAATCATCAAGTGGTAGATAAAATAAGAAAGATAGAAAATGTGAAAAATGTAGAGGAAATATTACCACCAATGAAAGGAGAGTAGCTTTAATGTTTTTATCAAAGGCAACAGAAATAATTGAATTATGTAATAAAGAGAACATAACCATTGCAGAATATACTATAAGAGAGGAACTGGAATCTTCAGAAACTTCTAGGGAAAAATTAATTGAAATGATGAGAGAAAATCTAAAAGTTATGAAGTCTGCAACTCAAGAAGCTATGGATAAAGAGATTATATCTATAAGCGGTCTTATAGGTGGTGATGCAACTAAGATTAGAAAGTACTTCCAAGAAAAAGAAACCTTATGTGGTGATTTTATAGTTAAAGCTATGGCAAGAGCATTATCTTGTTCTGAGGTTAATGCAGCCATGGGAAGAATAGTAGCAGCACCTACTGCAGGGAGCTGTGGTATTATACCTGCAGCTATTATTACAGCAGGGGAGAAATTAAATAAAACTGATGATGAAATGATAACTGCTTTATTTACAGCTTCGGGGGTTGGGATTTTAATTGCTAAAAATGCAACTCTAGCAGGTGCTGAAGGTGGATGTCAAGCAGAATGTGGTAGTGCAGCTGCTATGGCTGCAGCTGCCATTGTAGAAATGATGGGAGGAACTCCTAAAATGGCCTTTGATGCAGGGGCTATGGTAATAAAAAATGTGGAAGGCTTAGTTTGTGATCCAATAGCGGGATTAGTTGAGATACCATGCGCTAAAAGAAATGTAGCAGGAGCGGTAAGTGCCCTTACCATGGCAGACGTGGCAATGGCAGGTGTTGAGAGTAAGATTCCTTTTGATGATACAGTCATATCTATGTACAAAATAGGAAGAGCCTTGCCTAGTGAATTAAGAGAAACTGCCTTAGGTGGTCTTGCAGTAACTCCATGTGGTCAAAAGTTAAAAGAAAAAGTATTTTCTAATAAATAAAAAACTAAAATAAAGTATTTCATTACAGTTACACCTTTAGCAAAAAATATAGGTGTAACTGTTTCTTTATAAAATGAATAGAGTAAATATATATCTATGTTATATTGTGGAGGAAAATATGAAAGACTTTAAGAAAAAAGATTTTATTGGAAAAGAAGAAGTAGTGACATTAACTATAGTATTGATCTCTATTGTACTGCTTTTTATAAATATAAATTCTAACATAATTAATGTTATAATGTATTCATTAGTAATGATCCCTTTAGCCATTTTATTAGGAAGAGGAACTTCAAAAATATCAGATTATATAGGTGAAAAAAGAGGCGGCCTTATTTCAGCTACAGCAGGTAATGTGCCAGAACTTATGATGGGACTTTGGTCTATAAAGTATGGTATGATTTCCATGGCAAAGGCAGGGCTCTTAGGTGCTGTTATTACAAATATGCTACTGGGGTTAGGAATTGCAGTGTTTTGTGGTGGTATAAAATATAGGGAACAAAAATTTAATAAAATAATTGCACGTACAAATTTAAATATGTTATTTTTAGTTATGTTTACTATAATAATTGTATCCGCTTTAAATAGATACTCTATTGTTGATAATGGTAGTTTTCAAAAAATAAGTTTAATCATAGGTGTTGTATTGATATGCGTATATATATTAGGGCTAATATTTTCCTTATATACCCATAGTAATTTATTTATATTAGATGAAAAAAAAATGTTACCTAAGAATGGTGATAAGAACGACACTAGAAAAGTATTTGGGTTAATTATTATTGTAACTATACTTTTATATTTTATAAGTGAAAGATTAGTTGGTGGTGTAAATGCCATTGTTGAAGAATATAAAATTTCACAAGAATTTTTAGGAATAATATTGATTCCACTTTTAGGCTCCTTTGGTGAAAATGCATCAAGCATAGTATGTGCTTTAGAAAATAAAATAGATGCTAGTCTAGAAACTGCCATAGGTTCTAGTATACAAATTACTATGTTTGTGATTCCTATATTAGTTATTTGCTCTTCCTTTATGGGGTTCCAAGTAAACCTACTGTTTTCAACTTTTCAAATAGTAACCATGTCTATAGCTATGGGAATGTCTTATTTTGTGTTTCAAGATGGTAAGACCTATTGGTTTGAAGGGGCGTTACTTATAGCAGTATATTTAGTGGTTACTCTTTCATACTATTATGTGGTTTAGAATATATTCATGAGTAATATTAAAAGCGACTATTTTTAATAGTCGCTTTTAATATTACTATTTTATTTTTTCTTAATTTGAAAATGACTAACCATAAGGTATGAAAGCAATGTCATAAATACCATTGGAATGATTGATGGGATGGGTCTTACCGTAGAAAAAATCTCAAGTACAGCTAGTAAACTACCAGCTATAGTTATAGGTATGCCAGTAAAAACATTATTAAAATCTGTACAATTATATCTAGCTAAACGAAAAGCTCCTGCCACAGGGAATAATACTAATAAAATTTTACCTAAAAGTCCAAAATTACTAAATCCATATAGGGAAAAGGCTAAAATTGATGGAGCTACGCCAAAGGAAACTAAGTCCGCTAGAGAATCAAGTTCTTTTCCCAGTTCACTATGAGTGTTTAAAAAACGTGCTACAGTACCATCGTATCTATCAAGGATTCCTCCTAATAAGATTAAAATTCCAGCTGTAGTAAAATCATTATTTATAGTAAATTGTATTGATAAAACTCCACAAATTAAGTTACCCAAAGTCATAGAATTTGGGATAATAGATTTATTCACACTATCACCTCTATTTTATTATATACATTTTGGTTACCATTGTAAAATATATATGCAGTGAAAGTAAAAATTAATTGTTAAATATAAAAAAGTATGAATAAATTTTAAAATTTGAAAAAAGGTTTTTAAAATGGTAATATGATATAGATTAAGGTAAATAAAGTATTATATATAATTATAAATAATATTCATGGGCATAATTAAGTTATATTGTTTATAAATGATATAGGAGGAAATTATGAAAAGAGTTAAATTTATTTATAATCCTTACTCGGGAGAAAATTCAATAATAAACAACATAGATAAGGTAATCAAAATTCATCAACAGTATGGATATACTATAGAACCTTTTAGAATTAGTCATGATTCTGATATTAGAGATGCGCTCATTGAAATAGATGAAAGCTATAAGTATATACTAATAGCAGGTGGAGATGGGACTATTGATTCAGTAATAAATAAAATGAAGCAAAATAATGTGGATATTCCTGTAGGTTTTTTACCAGTAGGTACAGCTAATGATTTTGCTAAATACTTAGGAGTGCCTAATGATATATCTGCTGCTTGTAAGCAAATTTTAGATGGAAAAGTCAAGCGTTTTGATCTTGGTAGAATAAATGATAAATACTTTGTAAATGTGGCTAGTGCAGGACTGTTTACAGATATATCTCAAAAAACTGATAATAGTCTTAAAAATGCAATGGGAAAGCTAGCTTATTATGTAAAAGCTGCAGAAGAGGTTAAAAATCTAAAAAAAATAGATGTTAAGATTACTTCTCCAGTAGTAAATTTTGAAGGTAAAATATATACTATACTAGTATTTAATGGTCAAACAGCAGGAAATATTAAATTTGCAGATTACTCAGAAGCAGATGATGGATTATTAGATGTGGTTGTTATAAAAAAGGAAATTTTGAAAAATGCTTTTAATAATTTAATTATTATGATGAAAAAAGGTCAAGTTGCTGATATGGATGGAATACTTTATTTCAAATGTAAAGAGCTAACCATAGAGTGTAATGAGAATATAGCTACAGATATTGATGGAGAAAAAGGCCCTGATTTTCCACTTGAAATCACCTGTGAACGTAGGTCTATTAAAATAATAGGATATAAAGAGGAGTAATGTTTTCATAAAACATATCAAAAAGTAATATATATAAGTATAATTATTATTTTGGAGTGTGGATTTTGAATATTTATATATATTTGTTTTTAATTTTAGCCATGATATTTTTGAGTTATGAGTCTATAACCTCAAGCATAAGGTATTGCCCTGTTAAAATAAAAGAAGTACTTACCATATCTTTTATCCTAATTATATTAAGAATAGTTAGCTTACTAGTGCTTCTTCTAGCAGATAACATGAAAAGTGTATACTTAATGAAGAATTTAGTGTTTTTAAACATTATATATATTCCTATAATTATATATACTTGTTTATATGTTTTTTATAGAAATACAAGGATGGATATAAAATGGTTTTATGGAATTTTTATTATGGGCATAGTTATTTATTTGATATGTATGTTTAAAGTTCCTATGGAGTATTATATATCATTATCCTATGGATATAATGTTATTCTAAGTAATCTGTTACCATATAAAATATTATTGTGTATTAATGGATTATCGTTTTTTATGGGGATAAAAAGCTTTAGGTATAAGCATAGTGTAAAGTGGGGGGCAGCATTAATTGGTATAGCTTCTCTAGTATTTGTAGGAACCACTGCAGTAACATTACAAAGCAGTGAGAATATAGGTTATTTGTTGTTAGGTGATTTATCATGGATGATAGTACTTTATGGAAGCATTGGAACTTTTAAACAGAGAATAGTAAAAGGCATAAGATAGATATAAAATAAAAGGCTATTTGAGATTTATGTTTAATTAAAATCTTAAATAGCCTTTATCAGTTAGATGAATGATAATAAGTTATTTTCTATAAGAAGTTTTCTTAGCTCTTTTATTTGGGGTAGTATTTTTAGATGATTTTTTTAAATTAGTGTTCTTTACATTACTTTTTTCCTTATTATTAGGAGTTTGAGAAGACTTTCTTTTTATAATAGGATTAGTTGGAATTAGACAATTCTTACCGTTACCTATTAAATCTTCTCTATGACAACTAGTTAAAGCTGATTTAACTAGATTGTGATTTTCAGGGTTCCCAAATTGTAAAAGAGCTCTTTGCATATTTTTTTCCTTTTGACTTTTGGTTACATAAACTTTTTTATTAGTAAATGGATTTATACCAGTATAATATATGGTAGTTGATAAACTACCTGGTGTAGGATAAAAGTCTTGAACTTGTTCTGGCATATGTCCCATGGATTTTATATATTGTCCTAGCTCTATGGCAGCATTTAAATCACTACCAGGATGACTAGACATAAGATAGGGTACCACAAACTGTTTCTTTCCTAATTTTTTATTAATGGCATGATATTTTGTTATAAACCTTTCGTAAACATCTTTAGAAGGTTTACCCATTTCACAAAGTACCTTATCACTTATATGTTCAGGAGCTACTTTTAGTTGACCACTTATATGGTGTTCACATAGTTCATTAAAAAATTTTGGATTTTTATCGTATATTAGATAATCATATCTGATACCAGAACGAATAAAAACTTTTTTTACCTTAGGTAAGGTTCTAACTTTTTTTAGAAGACTTAAATATTCAGTATGATCTACTATTAAGTTTTTACAAGGTGTAGGAAACATACACTGCCTATCCTTACAAACTCCATGTTCAATTTGTTTTTTACAAGCCCTCTGTCTAAAATTAGCTGTTGGACCACCAATATCATGTATATATCCTTTAAAATCTTTATCTTCAGTTAAAAGTTTAGCTTCCGATACTATAGAATCTTGACTCCTATTTTGAATAACTCTACCTTGATGGTAAGTTAGAGCACAAAAGGAACAACTTCCATAACAACCTCTATGACTAGTTATAGAAAACTTAACTTCTTTAAGAGCAGGTATACCACCAGCTTCTTCATAAATAGGATGATAAGTTCTAGTATAAGGTAAATTATAAACCCTATCCATTTCCCTAGTACTTAAAGGTTTTTGAGGTGGATTCTGAACTACAAATCTATCACCATAAGGCTCTACTAAGGGCTTACCCCATACGGAGTCTTGTTCTCTAGAAGAAAGAAAATAGCTGTTAGCATAAGCTTTTTTATCAGAAGTAATTTCGTCAAATGAAGGCAACAATATATAGTCTTTAATGTCATCTAATTTATTGGTCACGTAAGAAGTTCCTCTAACTGAAGTAATATGATTAATTGGTTTTCCATATCTTAATAAATTGGCAATTTCAACTATAGGTTTTTCACCCATACCATATATTAAAAGATCGGCCTTGGAATCAAGAATTATACTTTTTCTAATTTTATCATCCCAATAGTCATAGTGGGCAAATCTTCTAAGACTAGCTTCTATACCACCAATAATTATAGGTGTATTTTTATATGCTTCTCTAGCTCTGTTTGAATACACTATAACAGCTCTATTTGGTCTATAACCACCCTTACCACCAGGAGAATAAAGATCATCATGTCTTTTCTTTTTAGCAACAGTATAGTGGTTTACCATAGAATCTATATTTCCGGAGTTTATAAGAAATCCATATTTAGGTTCACCAAGTTTTTTAAAGTCTTCACAAGAGTCCCAACTAGGTTGAGCTATAATTCCCACAGAAAAACCTTCGCTTTCTAAAAGTCTTCCAATTATCGCAGTTCCAAAGGATGGATGATCTATATATGCATCTCCAGTTATTATTATAAAATCAAGTTGAGAAATATGATTTTTTTTCATATCTTCTCTAGAAATAGGTAAAAATTGTGTATTACTTTTCATAGGTTTTCTTATATAAACTTACTTCGAGTAATTAAATTCTTAAAGAGAATACTAATGACAATATTAATTTCAATAATATCAGCAAGTTTATAATAAGATACCTCCTTTCTCGCACTAATTTGTACATTAAACTATATTATCATAATAAGAGACAAATATGAATAGGACTATCATAGGAAAATTTTATATAAAAATTAGATTGACTTAGAATAAGATAGTAAATTGAATAAAAATAGAGAAAAGTCATGATATTAAATAAATATGAAGAAATTCAACCAAATTTGAATAATATAGTTACAAAATTAAAGATGTAGACTATAATAAGTAATATAAATATATTTAATTAGGTGGTGAGAAATTAATGGACGGTGGGCCTTTGTTGTGTAAGGACTGTGATGACATTTATAAATCGAATAGAAATAGAGGAGTACTGTTTATTAAGTTATAGACACTTATATACATATTCCTCTATTGAAGGAGGAATAACATGGATAGACTATCAGAATTTTATCTAAGTAGTATTTTAAACAGATGGGTTTATGATGAATTAAATTATTGTATAGGAAAGTTAGAAGATATTTATGTAACTACAGATTATGGATATCCAAGGGCTATTGGATACAAGATTAAAAATGGAAGAGAAATTGAAAACTTTGAATTTAGAAATATTGATGTGTATAAAGAAAATGGTAAATTCATTATAAAGGTTGTACAAGTTAAAGATATAATTCCAAGGAAATATTCATATCTTTTATCTCAACATTTATTAGATAAAGATATAGTAGATGTAAATGGTAAAAAAATAGTTAGAGTTGTTGATTTGAAAATGGTTAAAAGAAATGGCTATTTAACTGTGATTGGAGTAGAGTCGGGTACTTTAGCAATTGCTAGAAAAATGAAAATTGAGAATCCAATAAAGCATGTATATGCTCTATTTAATAAAGAGCCAAAAGAAAATTTAATAAGTTGGGAGAGTGTTCAATCTTTAGAGATGGTAGATTCTTCTTTAAAGCTAACAACTCCATACAATAAGTTAAGTAAGTTACATCCAGCAGATATTGCTAAAATTCTTGAAGATTTATCATTAGAAGACAGAGTTAAAGTAATAGATGGACTAGATATAGATTTAGCTTCAGATACCTTAGAAGAAGTTGACCATGATATGGTAAAGGATATTTTAAAAAATTTGAGTGAAGATAAGGCAAGGGAAATATTGGATATTATGCCCAATGATGAAATTGCTAATATGCTAGATGATATGGACGAAGAAACTACCAATCGTGTATTAGTGAATTTAGATGATGATGATGAAACTGAAATTAGAGATCTTATGAAATATGAGGATGAAGTAGTTGGTAATATAATGAATACTGATTTTATATCCTTTAATATAGATATAACTGTAAAAGAAACCATTAATATACTAAAAGAGCTTAGACCAGATGAAGAAATAGCTCATTATATATATATTGTTGACAAAGAAGAAAGGCTACAAGGCGCTGTTCCTCTAATTGATTTAGTGATATCTGATTCAGATGCTAAACTAAAGTCAATGATGAATACACAACCATTTAAAGTGGTGGACACAGATGAAATCGATGTTGCTATAGCTATAGCTGTAAAGTATGATTTATACTCTGTACCTGTTGTGGATGAAGAAGATAGGCTATGCGGGATTGCGGTTATGGGAGATATTATAGATGAAATTTTATCTCCAAGCTGGAAGCGAAGAATAAAAAGAATGTCATAGTACAATATAATATATCTTAAATAATTTTAATAGGCACTTAGATTAAGGATTTAATCTAAGTGCCTATTTTTGAAAATTTATAACTACATATTATAATGACTTACTTAGACTCATATATTTTATATATGGAGGTGAATGGTTTGAAAAAAAAGTTTATGAAAATAACTTTCCTATTACTAACAATATTGTTTATTGTTAGTTCTTTCATATTAATAAAGGTACAAATTATTATTAGAAATCATGAAAATCTAATATATAAAGGAATTAGTATTAATAAAATAGATGTTTCACTTTTAAGTAAAGAAGAAGCTATTTTTAAAGTAGATAAAGATATAACAGATATAAATGTAAATAGAAATGTAAAAGTTCAAATTGATGAAAAGAGTTATGAAATATCTTTTAGTGAACTAGGTGTTAGTGAGAATGTAGAAGATGTTGTTGATAAGGCATTACTTTGGGGAAAGGAAGGTGGGTTTATAGGTAAATATAAAAATATTAAGAACGGTATAAATGGGGAGTTTTATACGGAAACAAGTCTAAAGGTTGATAGTTTTAACAAGTTTTTAAAGGGTATAGAAAAAGAACAAAATAAGTCACCAGTAAATGCAACAGTAGACCATGATTGGAGTGGATTTCTTATAACTCCTCATGAAATAGGTAGAAAGATAAATGGAGATGCATTAAATAAAAGTATTATAGAAGCTATAGATAATAGTGTGGATGATGGTGATATTATTGTAAATGCAGATTTTAATAAGGTGTTTCCTAAGATTATGGAAGATGACTTAAAAAGTATAAATACTAAGATAGCATCCTATACAACTAGTTTTATAAATTCTAGTTTTGGAAGGTGTAGGAATATTGAAATGGCAGCTAAGTATATAGATAATACCATAATTATGCCAGGAGATGAATTTAGTTTCAATAAAGTTGTAGGAGCAACCACCCCGGGAAAGGGTTTTGAATATGCAAAGGTAATTAAAAACGGAGTTTTTATAGATGAAATTGGAGGAGGGGTATGTCAAGTTTCTTCAACTTTATATAATGCCGTACTAAAAAGCAATTTATATATAACGGAAAGAAAAAATCATAGTAAGATAATATCATATGTGCCCATGGGACAGGATGCCATGATAGCTTATGGAGCTTCAGATTTTAAGTTTAAAAATAATTATAGCTATCCTATTTTACTTGAAGTTATTGTCAAAAACAAAGAAATAACTTTTAATATATTTTCTAATGAAGAAGAACGGGACCCCCATTATGAAATAAGAAGTGAAATTGAAAAGGAAATAAAGCCTAAAAAAGAAATTATTTATGATTATAGTTTAGAAGAGGGCAAAATGGTGATAGAAAAAAATGGTGTAAATGGATATATAGTAAATACCTATAGAATTAGATATGAAAATGGTGAAATAGTAGAAAAGATTTTAGTTGGTGAAAGTATATATGCTAGTAAAAATACTGTTGTTAGAATAGGAAAAGATTAAAATTATTACCCAGATATAGGCATAGAATGTCTATATCTGGGTAAAATTTTTAAAAAATTCAAAAAATTAAAAGGTTTTTTTGGTCATGTTACCGAAATAGTAAGAATAAAATAAGGGACAAAATTGGGAGGATTAAAATGAAAAACAATGTAGAACTTATTGAAAATATTGTTACTAATATAGAAAAAGTTATAGTTGGAAAACAAAAGGAGATTTATGATATCATGAAAGGTATGATTTCAGGAGGTCATATTTTAATAGAAGATGTACCAGGAGTTGGAAAGACAACTTTGATAAAAGCCATAAAAGAAAGTTTGAGCTTAACATATAGTAGAATTCAATTTACACCTGACTTACTTCCATCAGATATTACTGGTATCTCAATTTACAATGCTGGTACAGGGAAGTTTACTTTTAATAAGGGACCTATATTTTCAAATATAGTGTTAGCAGATGAGATTAATAGAACATCACCAAAAACACAGTCTGCACTATTAGAAGTCATGGAAGAAATGCAAGTTTCAGAAGGAGGCATAACCTATGAGGTAGAGAAGCCATTTTTTATAATGGCTACAGAAAATCCTATCGAATATGAGGGAACTTTTTCTTTACCTGAGGCTCAACTGGATAGATTTATGATAAAAGTACATCTTGGTTATCCAAGCAAAATGGATGAAGCTTATATTTTAAATTTGTATAGACAAGAAAATCCATTAGATAAATTAATGCCAGTGGCTTCAAAAGAAGATATAATAAATATTCAAAAACAGGTTAAGGAGATAAAGGTTAATGATGAGATTAACAAGTATATAGTAAATATTATTGATGCCACAAGAAACCATAAAGAGATAGTATTAGGTGGAAGTACAAGAGCTTCATTAGCATTACTTAGGGTTGCACAGGCTACAGCCTTAATAAAGAATAGAAATTATGTAATACCAGAAGATGTTAAAGAAAATGTTAAGTTAGTTCTTTCTCATAGGATAATATTAACCAATGGCTCCATTGCAAGGGGAATAAAGGCTGAAAATGTTTTAGAAGAAATTTTAAATGTGGTAATAGCTCCAAAGGTGAGAGTATATGTTGAAGATTAAAAAGTCCTATTTTATATTAACTATTCTGTCTTATATATTTGCTCTGTTTTCAGGAGGAAATTTACCCTATTCTATTTTTTATTGCCTTCTCTTAGTGTTGATCATTACAAGTATATATATTTATTTTGTAAGTAAAAATTTAAATATTGATGTAGTTAGTGATAAAAAGGAAATAATTGCTGGTGAAAATAATAATATAATTATAAAGGTATACAATGATTCAATATTTCCAATATCATATATGGAAATTGAAAATTCTCTTTTAAAAAGAATTATGAATAAATATAGAGGAGATATTATTTCTATAAAAATAAATGGTAATAAATTTATAAAGAAAGATATAAAAATACCAATTAGAGGTGACTATAGGTTAGGTAGCACAACGAGTATAGTTAGTGATATATTTGGAGTTTTTACTTGGAAATGTTCCTATAGCCATAAAGAAACTATAAAGGTATATCCTAGCATATACCCTTTGAAGAGCATTAAAATTAAAGGAGCTAATTTAAGAGAGTTTAATACTAAAACAATAATGCAGGAGCTAAACAAAGGACCAGAAAGCTTAGAAACTATCAAAAATATTAGAGAATATAGAATTGGAGATAGTTATAGAAGGGTAAACTGGAAGGTTACTGCAAAACATGGAAAATTATTTGTAAAGGAATATGAAAGTAGTGAAAGTCCTCGTATACATGTGTTTTTAGACTTAAGAAAAGATCCTTTTAGTATGGATAAAGATGGAGTAAGAGAGGAAGAACTTGTAGAGTTTTTCTTATCTCTAATAAAATATATGCAGGAGAAAAGCGCTAATTCACAAGCTATAATTATAGGAGAAAATACTGAAGTTTTTAATATTAGCAATAAAGAGCATTTAGAAGGGTTAAAAACTCATATGGTAAGTAAGTACAGTGAGGGAAGAGGTAAGTTGCCTCTTTTTATGAAGAAGTTTATGTATAATGTGAATAAGAAAAGTGCTGTTGTCATAGTAACCTATGATATGAGTAAAGAAAATATAGATTACTTTATAAATTTATCTACAGAGGGATATGAGGTTACATTATTTTATTTAGATAAAATACCGAAGGTTAGTGATGATGCTATTTCACATATGTTAAATAAAGGTATAAATTGTTATAGCATAGAAGAAATAAGGTGATGCCATGAGAGTGATTGAAGAAAAAATATTAAAATCTTTTTTAGTTATTATAAATTTTACATTAGTAATAAAGCTTATAGTAGATTGTTTTAAAATAGAGGAACTAAATTTTGTATTTTTACTTCTACTATTTGCCATGGGTATACTAATTTACCTGTTTTTTTCTAAAGTACTTAATAGTATAAGGAAAAAAATAATCTTTTTTATTATTGTTTTTATTTTAATAGGGATAATTAGCTATAAAACTTCTGGAATATTTGTATTGAAGGAAATTGAAGTAATATCACTTAATTTAAAAAATATAAATAATGCAGCCCTCAAGGCTAAAAATATTAACTTTGAGGAGTTTATTCATATATTTTCAATAGGAATTCCTTTACTTATAGCTGTGCTTATATCTATAACTCAAAAATTCATATATACTCCTTTGTTTTTTTCAATAGGTGTTTTTGTGATTTTCTGGTATCAAATATTCTATAAAAATGTTATTCCTAACATTCCTTATTTTTTAGCAGCTGTTATTATAACATTAGGAACAGGAGAATATATTAAAAAATGCAGAGAATATAGAGGAAGAGAAGTTAAAATAGATATTAATATAACATATATGATTACGTTAATACTAATACTTGCTTTACTAATTCCTGGATTAGTATTTATGCTACCACAGGAATACAAAGGGAAAACTGTAGACAGTGTTACTACTTTTTTTAGAAATGAATTTGCAAGAAAAAAAGAAAAGGAAAAAAATCCTTCTTTAGAAGCTTTGAAGGGAAGCTTTTCAATGAAGCAAAGTGGGTATAGTGATTCATCTACAATTTTAGGAGGATCAATAGCATTAAATCGTAGAGAGGTGTTTAAAGTAATATCAGATAAGCCTTTTTATTTAAGAGGAAAGGCTATGGATTATTATACAGGAAGATCATGGATAAAATCTGAAGATAAAGTGATGAGAAAGGTTGAGATTAATGAAGCTTCCAATATGCCCATGCATAAACTTATGCAACCAACAAAAGATGAAAGTTTTCAGACTCAAGAAAAAACATTAACTATAATTCCAGGAAAAAACTTTAAAACTACTTCTTATTTTACTCCTAATAATAGTAATAATATTATTAATGATAGTAAGGATTTGTTTGTAGATTTAATTCCTATATTTATGAGTGATGTAGAGATAAAAGAACCTTACAAGGTTAGTTATATATCTTATGGTGATTTTGATAATTATCTTGAAGGAATTCAAAATTCTATGTATAAAAAAACTCCATTGAATGAAAATTATATAATGCCTCAAAGGGAGTTTGGAGTTGATGATTATTCTTATAGAGAAAATTTAATGTCATCAATAGATACATCTAAAGGTATGGAGTATGTAAACAAAGAAAGTTCCTTTTTAAATAACTTTATGCTACATTACATGAATTATCTTCAGCTTGATGCTCCGATTAATGATGAAGTATATAAAATAGTTGATGATATATTAATTGGTGAAGCACAAGCAAAAGAAAAGACTGTGGAGGAACTAACCACTCACGAAAAAGCCTTAGCTATAAGAAGTTATTTGATGAAAAATTATAAGTATGTTACTAATGTTGGAGATAATGATGAATATAACGATTTTGTAAGTAATTTTATACTGTTAGATAAGAAAGGATATTGTACTTATTTTGCGTCTGCAACAGTAATGATGTGTAGAATTGCAGGTGTTCCAGCTAGATATGTAGAAGGATTTAAGATGTCAGATGATAAAGGAGAAGATGGTAGCTATAAGGTAACTAATGCTGACGCTCATGCATGGGCAGAAATACTTATAAACCCTTATAGGAATCAATGGGCCATAGTAGATTCGGCACCAACTCCCACAGAATACGAAGAATCTCAAGAAGAAATTGAATTAGAAAATACAGAAGCAGAAAGTAATTCCAATAATGAATCTAATAATAATAAAATTAATAAAAATAAGCCAGGATTTAATGAAGAGGAAAGTGAAATAGGAGAAGATGATAAATTAAATAGATATATAGGAATATATGTAACTACAGGAGCATTAGCTGTAATGATAGCTATATTTACTGGACTGTATGAGATTAATAAGATGAGAATAGTTAATAATAAAAGCATGATACCATTATATAATTATTATTTAAAAAGACTAAGAACTCAAGGTATAGTAAAAAGTAAAAGTAGTGGAGATTTAGAATTTGTAGATTCTATAAGGGATAGAGAACTACAAAATAGATTAAGAGATATTGTAAATTTGGTCTATGATGAATTTTATGGAGAAATATTATCAAGTACATTTGAAAAAAAAGAATATTTCATGTATATTGAGAATTATATTAAGGAAAGAGAAAAATGGTATAAATACATTATTAATAAGTATTTTGTATTTAATCTATGGAGGGACTAATGAAATATAAATTAATTTGTGTTGATATGGATGGCACATTATTAAATAGTAAAAAGAAAATATCTGAAAGAAATTTAAATGCAATCAATGAAGCTCATAATAAAGGAGTTAAATTTGTAGTTGCCACAGGAAGAATATTTGTGTCAGCCAATTATTATGGGGATATAATAGGGGTGAAAACTCCTATTATAGCTTCAAATGGAGCTTATATTAGAGAAAAAGATTTAGATAAAGCTATATATGAAGAGTATCTAAATAAAGAAGAATGTAGAGTCATTTTAAAATTATTAAAAAAGTATGATATTATGCCTCAATTTTATAGTACTGACACAATATATACAGAAGAGATAAAGCATTCAGCATTAATATATAGTAAAGCAAATGAAACCTTACCTAAAAATAGACAGGTAGCCATAAGAATTATAAATGAATGGGAAAAGTTATTTGAAGAAAATGGAAATATGATTAAGGTTATGGTAGTACATGAGGATAAAGAGAGAGTTATAGCTGCAAAGGAAGAATTTTTAAATCTAAAAAGCTTTGAAGTAGTAAGTTCTATGGAGAGTAGCTTTGAGATTATGAAAAAGGGGACATCCAAGGGAGAAGCAGTAAAGAAAATATGCGAGTATTATGGAATTCATAGAGAGGAAGTAATTTGTATGGGAGACAACGAAAACGACATTTCTATGATTAAATTTGCTGGGGTAGGTGTAGCTATGGGAAATGCTGAAGAATTTGTAAAAAAACAAGCAGATTATGTGACTCTTAGTAATGAAGATGATGGAGTTGCTCATGTCATTGAAGAGTTTATATTAAAATAGAATGTTAGACAAAGTTTTTAAAGTTATAAACTTTACATAGAAATAGAAATGAAGTATTATATCTTTATCAAGCCTGAACAGGCTTATTTTTAGGAGGACGTAATAGTGAACTTAAACATAGTATTATTTCAACCAGAAATTCCTCAAAATACTGGGAATATAGGTAGAACTTGTGTACTTACTAACTGTAAGCTGCATTTAATAAAACCTTTAGGATTTAGCTTGGATGAAAAAGCAGTAAGAAGGGCTGGACTTGACTATTGGCCACAGTTAGAGTTAGAAATTCATGAAAGTTATGAAGCTTTAAGGGAAAAATATAAGAATGGAACATTTTATTTTTGTACTACTAAAGGAACTAAATATTATAATGAACCCAATTTTAAAGAAGGAGATTTTTTAGTATTTGGTAGAGAATCTAAAGGATTACCTGATTATATAAGAGAAGAAAATAAAGATAATCTTATAAAGGTGCCTATGGTAGATACTACAACTAGATCTCTTAACCTTTCCAACACAGTTGCTATAATTGCTTATGAGGGATTGAGACAAATAGGATTTAAAAATATGAAGTAGTGTATTAAAAAGGATATGATTTAAGGTCATATCCTTTCATATTATTATAAACAGAATAAAAATTTATAATTTAAATTATAATATACAAATAAATTTATTGTACATTGGGCGGTTCAAATATATTTTAATAACAATAAAGTACAGAAATTGATTTATAGAAAAAATAATAACCATATTTAAAAAGTTAAAAAAATATCAATGTGTTTTTACGTTTATATGCATAATCATTTGAATATATCATAAGTAAATTTATTTTGAATTTTTTTAAAAATGAAAAAAATAGGTATATGAGTATGCTCTAAGCGTTGGTATGCAACGAATTTATCCATATTAATAGGGGATATATATGTAGGATATAATTGACAGAATATTTTCATTAAAAAAACTTTATAGAAACTATAGAAAAATCAAATAACAAAACAATAAAAATATGTAGAATATTAGACAAATATATTATATACTGGTATTAAAGATAGCAAGTAAAGAAAATAATAATTTGGATGATATTTTCGGGAGAGAATCTATTAAATTAGGTAGCCGAAGAAGCAAGTATTTATTTCGCCAAATAAATATGAAACTCTCAGGCAAAAGGACCGAAAACGGACAAAACTCTGGAAAGCGTATATGCACCGAAGGAGCAAAACTCTCAGGTTAAAATACAGAGGCATAGGGCAAAATATATTAATATTTTGCGCTATGCTTTTTTATATGCACCTAATAGGAGGAATTTAAATGATAGAACCATTATTTATTGTAACTAACAATCCTATGTCAAAAGAAAAGTTTGAAGAAAAGTTTAAAGTTGAGTTTATAGATGTACCGCAGTTGGATATACTAAAAAAGGTAAGAAATTATATTCATAAAGGTAATAGAATACTTACTCATCCATTGATGGGAAGTGTAAAGCCAAATGAAACTCCTTACAGAACTGTTTGTGTTTCAACGGAGGTTGTCAATGGGGTTGATTTACAGTCTTTAGAAATTATAGAAAATGCTATAGTTACAACAGAAAAATTTTTAAGAGATTTTAACACTCCAAAATGGAGTGAAAAAATATTAACAGATTTTCAAGTAATAGATTCAGACTTAATAGATCATGCTATTAACTAAGGGAGGTATATTGATATGTCACAAATTTATGACACTATAATAATTGGAGGAGGACCTGCAGGATTATCAGCAGGATTATATGCTTCAAGATCACGAATGAAAACGTTAATCATTGAGAGAGCAAAATATGGTGGTCAGGCAACAACAACTGACGAATTAGAGAATTATCCAGGTTCAATTGAAGAATGTACTGGAACAACGTTAAGTCAAAGAATGAGACAACAAGCAGAAGATTTTGGTACTGAGTTTGTTAAAGATGAAGTAGTTGAAACTGTTTTAGAAGGTGATATTAAAGTTATTAAATGTAGAAAAGGTGAATATCAAGCTAAAACAATAATAATTGCAACTGGAGCAACTCCAAGACTTGGTGGATTTAAAAATGAGATAGAGTTAAGAGGTAGAGGAGTTTCTTATTGTGCTACATGTGATGCAGATTTCTTTACTGATCTTGATATCGCTGTAATTGGCGGTGGAGACTCAGCTATTACTGAAGCTATATATCTTGCTAAATTCGGTGAAACTGTTACTGTAATTCATAGAAGAGATTCATTAAGAGCAGCTAAATCACTACAAGAAAAAGCTTTTGCAAATCCAAAAATCAAATTTATTTGGGACTCTGTTGTAGAAGAAGCTAACGGAGATGAAATTCTAGAAAGCTTAACTATAAAAAATAGAAAAACTGGTGAAGTTAGTACTTTAGAAGTTAATGGATGCTTTGTATTTGTTGGATATTTACCAATATCAGAACTGTTTAAAGGTAAAGTAAACATGACTGAAAGAGGAGATATAATAACTGATGAAGAAATGAGAACTAACATACCAGGAGTATTTGCAGCTGGAGATGTTAGAGAAAAATCATTAAGACAAGTTATTACAGCAGCAGCAGATGGAGCTATTGCAGCTACTAATGCAGAGCATTATATAGAAAATTCACATTAGAATATAATTTATTTACTTTAGGTAAATTATATATTAATAAATATTTATAATCTGAAAGGTAGGTAAAATACAATGATAGAATTAAACAAAGATAATTTTGAGTCAGAAGTTTTAAACAGTGATAAACCAGTTTTCGTAGATTTTTGGGGAGATAAATGTGAAATATGTATAGCTTTAATGCCAGGTGTTCACGATTTAGAACCTAAGTATGAAGATAAAATAAAATTTGCTAGCTTAAACATAGGTGGAGCAAGAAGAGTTGCTATAGGACAAAAAGTTCTAGGACTTCCAACTATGAAAATTTACAATGGTGGAGCTTGTGTAGCTACAATAACTCCAGATAAAATTGCTACACTAGATGATATCGAAGGATTTATTAAAGAATACTACGAAACATTATAATTTCAATTTTCAAGGTTTAAAAGGTTATTAGATGAGGAGGATTACCTCCCATCTTCTAATAAATAAAAAGTGACCTATATATTTTTAGGAGGTGAAGGTTTTGCGTCTAGAGATTGGAAAGATATTTATTAAGGATCTTCAATTTGGACCAGAAACAAAAGTTGAGAACGGAGTTCTTTATGTAAACAAAGAGGAGTTATTAAACGAGGTATCTGGTGACGAAAGAATTGCAAGTATCGATTTTGATATTGCAAGACCAGGTGAGGAAGTTAGAATAATACCTGTAAAAGACGTAGTTGAACCAAGAGTTAAAGTAGAAGGAAATGGTGGAATATTTCCAGGTTTCATTAGTAAGGTAGATACAGTAGGTTCTGGAAGAACACATGTTTTAAAAGGAGCTGCAGTTGTAACTACTGGTAAAATAGTTGGGTTCCAAGAAGGTATAGTTGATATGAGTGGAGAAGGTGCTAAATATACACCGTTCTCAAAAACAAATAACCTTGTGATTATATGTGAACCAAAAGAAGGAATTTTACAACACGATCATGAAGAAGCAGTAAGAACTATAGGATTTAAAGCAGCTACATACCTTGGAAAAGCAGGTAAGAATGTGGAACCTGATGAAGTGAAATCTTATGAGACATTACCACTTTTACAACAAGTTCAACAATATCCAGAGTTACCTAAGGTAGTATATGTATATATGCTTCAAACACAAGGATTATTACATGATACTTATGTATATGGTGTAGATGCTAAGAAAATAATTCCTACATTTATTTATCCAACAGAAGTATTTGACGGAGCTATCGTAAGTGGAAACTGTGTATCTGCTTGTGATAAGAACCCTTCTTATGTTCATATGAATCATCCAATAATAGAAGATTTATATGAGAGACATGGCAAGGACTTTAACTTCTTAGGTTGCGTTATAACAAATGAAAACGTATATCTAGCTGATAAAGAGAGATCATCAAATATGGTTGCTAAGTTAGTAGAATTCTTAGGAGCAGATGCTGCTATAATTTCTGAAGAAGGATTTGGAAATCCAGATGCGGACTTAGTTATGAACTGTAATAAGGTTACAGCTAAAGGTGTTAAAACTGTTCTAGTTACAGATGAGTATGCTGGCCAAGATGGTATGTCTCAATCATTAGCAGACTCAACTCCAAAGGGTGATGCTGTAGTAACTGGAGGTAATGCTAACGAAGTTGTTATTTTACCACCTATGAAAAGAGTAATTGGTCATGTAGATGCTGCAAATACTATTGCTGGTGGACACATGGGAAGCTTAAGAGAAGATGGATCAATTGAAGCTGAAATCCAAGTTATTACTGGAGCAACTAGCGAAGTAGGATTTAACTACTTAACAGCAAAAGGATATTAATTTTAAAATATAACTAAAAAGTTTAGTTTAATGATTATGAGTACATTGAAAAGGAGATAGATACTATGTTACAAGGAAAAAAAGCTATCTGTATAGGAGATAGAGACGGAATACCAGGACCAGCTATAGAGGCTTGTGTTAAATCAGCAGGAGCAGAAGTTGTTTTTGCATCAACAGAGTGCTTTGTCTGAACAGCTGCAGGTGCAATGGATCTGGAGATCCAACAAAGAGTTAAAGATTTAACTGAAAAATATGGTGCAGAAAACATGGTGGTAGTAATCGGAGGAGCAGAAGCAGAAGCATCTGGATTATCTGCTGAAACAGTTGCCGCTGGAGACCCAACATTTGCAGGTCCTTTAGCAGGCGTTGACCTTGGATTATCTGTATTCCACGTTGTAGAGCCAGAAATAAAAGCAGAGTGTGATGAAACTATTTATGACGAACAATGCGGAATGATGGAAATGGTTCTTGATGTTGATGCTATCATCAATGAAGTTAAAACTGTAAGAGATCAATTCTGTAAATATCTTTAATAAATAATTTTAATAGAAAATGTTAAATTAATTGACCTAAGAAATAGAATTTCTAGAGGGCAAGTCCCATGAAAGGGGGAACACCTATGTTAAAAGTTGTTCATTATATAAACCAATTCTACGCAGGAATAGGCGGAGAAGAAAAAGCTGATTTTAAACCTGAGGTTCGTGAAGGGTTTGTAGGACCTGGACTTGGATTAAATGGGTTATTAAAGAAAGAAGATGTTGAGATAGTAGCTACAGTTATTTGCGGTGATTCTTACTTTGCTGAGAACACAAAAGATGCAAAAGCTGAAATTATCGAAATGGTTAAAAAATATAATCCAGATTTATTTATAGCTGGACCTGCATTTAACGCTGGAAGATATGGTGTTGCATGTGGAGATGTATGTAAATCAGTTAAAGAAGAGTTAAATATACCTGTATTATCTGGAATGTACATTGAAAATCCAGGTGCAGACATGTATAAAAAAGATGTATATCTTATATCTACAAGAAATAGTGCTGTAGGTATGAGAGATGCATTACCTAAAATGGCTAAATTAGCTATTAAATTAGCTAAGGGAGAAGAAATAGGTTCTCCAGTAGAAGAGAACTACATTGAGAGAGGCATAAGAAAGAACTATTTTGCAACTGAAAGAGGATCTAAAAGAGCAGTTGATATGCTTGTTAAAAAATTAAAAGGTGAAGAATTCGTTACAGAATTTAAAATGCCTGACTTTGATAGAGTTGATCCAATGCCAGCAATAAAAGATATAACTAAAGCTAAAATTGCTATAGTTACATCTGGTGGTATAGTTCCAAAAGGAAACCCAGATCACATAGAGTCATCTTCAGCTTCTAAAATTGGTAAATATGATATAGAAGGAATTAATGATTTAACTGGAGAAACTTTTGAAACAGCACACGGTGGTCATGATCCAGTGTATGCTAATGAAGATCCAGATAGAGTTATCCCAGTAGATGTTCTAAGAAATCTTGAAAAAGAAGGAAAAATAGGATCATTACACAGATACTTCTATTCTACAGTTGGAAATGGTACAGCTGTTGCATCTTCTAAAAAATATGGTGAGTTTGCAGCTAAAGAATTAATAGCTGACGGCGTAGATGCAGTTGTATTAACTTCTACGTGAGGAACTTGTACACGTTGCGGTGCAACGCTTGTTAAAGAAATAGAAAGAGCTGGACTTCCAGTAGTTCACATGTGTACTATTACTCCGGTATCTTTAACTGTTGGAGCTAACAGAATAATTCCTACAGTAGCTATTCCTCATCCACTTGGAAATCCAAACTTAACAAAAGAGGATGAATATGCATTAAGAAGAAAACTTGTTGAAAAAGCTTTAAAAGCTCTTGAAACAGAAGTTGATGGACAAAAAATATTTGAATAATTAAAATTAATAATTTAGTAATTAGGGGATTACCCCTAATTACTAAATATATTGATAAGACATTGCCTAGTTTGCACAATGTACAATGAATAGTTTGTACCTATTTATTATAGATTGTGCAAATTACAAAATAAATTATTATAAAGGCACATTATTAAGGGAGGTTGAATTAAAAATGAATTTTCCAGTTATAAAGAAAGCATCTTATATTTTAGTGAATACTCCAGATATGGTAATACATAATGGAACTACACAAACATTAGAAAAACAAACAAATCCAGATTCAGAATATTTAAAGGCTATAAAAAATAATTTAAGAAGTTTTGAGGATGTTGTAGCTTATGCACCAAATCAAACTTATATAGGAAACATTACACCAGAAGAGTTAGGCGAAATGCCAAGACCATGGGTTGGAAAGAATGTAGAAAATGCTAATAGATTTGGTAAATACGGCGAAATAATGCCACAAGATGAATTCTATGGATTAATGAAGATATCTGATGTATTTGACTTAGTTTTATTAGAAGAGTCTTTTGTTGAGACTATAAAAGAAAAATTAGCTAAGCATCCATTATTAAAAGAAAAAGCAGGAAAAATTACTGGGGATGAAATGGCTAAAATTGAAGAGTTAGTTAATAATGCTGGAGCAGAAGGATTATATGTAGATGGAAACCTTGTTGGTTGTGTAAGAAGAGCACATGAGTTTGATCCAAACCTTTCAGCTCACTATATGCTTGAAAATTTAGCAGTTAAATCATCAGGAGTACTTGCTGGAATGCATCTAGTTGACAATTTAGATATTCCTGTAGAAGAAATAGGTTATATAATAGAATGTTCAGAAGAAGCAATAGGAGATATGAACCAAAGAGGTGGCGGAAACGTAGCTAAATCTATAGGTGAAGTTGTAGGTCTTTCTGGAGCTACTGGTTCAGATATGAGAGGATTCTGTGCAGGACCTACTCATGCATTAATAAATGCAGCGTCACTTGTTAAGAGTGGAATATTTAAAAATGTATTAGTAATTGCAGGTGGAGCTACTGCTAAGCTTGGAATGAATGGTAAGGATCACATAAAAAAAGAATTACCAGTACTTGAAGACTGTTTAGGAGGATTTGCTATTCTTGTTTCAGAAAATGATGGAGTAAGTCCAATTTTAAGAACTGACATAATTGGAAGACATACAATTGGTCATGGTGCTTCTCCACAAGCTGTACTTGAAGCATTAGTACTTGATCCATTAACAGCAGCTGGATTAAAAGTAACAGATGTAGATAAGTATGCACCAGAAATGCAAACTCCAGATATAACTGAACCAGCAGGAGCTGGAGATGTTCCAACTCAAAACTATAAAATGATTGGTGCTTTAGCTGTTAAGAAGGGGCAATTAGATAGAAAAGAATTACCAGGATTTATAAAAGAACATGGATATCAAGGTTACGCTCCAACTCAAGGACATATCCCATCTGGAGTGCCAATAGTCGGACATGGAATAGATCACATTAAAGATGGCGTTTTAAATAACTTTATGATTATAGGAAAAGGAAGTTTATTCTTAGGAAGAATGACTAACTTATTTGATGGAGTTTCTATACTAGTTGAAAAGAATACTGGAAAACTAGACAATGAGTCAGGTGTTAGTAAAGAAGAAGTTAAATCAATGGTAGCAGATGCCATGAAGGATTTTGCAAGCTTTTTAATGAACTCTGATAAATAGAGCCTTAAAACTCAGAAGGATAATTGCTCCTACTGAAGCTTAACAATTACTAATTTATCTCTTTAAATATAAGAGGTTATTAAAGAAACGGGGTGTAGAAATGAGTCAAAATGCTACTAAAGCAATGATTGCTGAAGTATTTAATGATATAGCAACAGGAATAAAAAGCGGACAATTCAAGAAAAAAGTTAGAATAGGTTTAACTATACTAGGTTCTGAACATGGAGTCGAAGAGATGGTTAAAGCTGCTGAACTTGCAAAAGTAAAATATGGCGATTTTGATATAGTTTTAATTGGACCTAAAGTAGATGCTGATTTTGAAGTAATAGAAGTAGAATCAGCTGAGGAAGGTCATAAAAAAATGACATCTATGTTGGAATGTGGAGAATTAGATGGTTGTGTTACACAACACTTTGATTTTCCAATAGGAGTTTCTACAGTAGGTAAAGTAATGACTCCTGGAAAAGGAAAAGAAATGATAATTGCTACAACTACAGGAACTACTTCTACAAATAGAGTTGAGGGTATGGTTAAAAATGCTATATCTGGGATATCTGTAGCTAAAGCTAGTGGTATTAAAAATCCAAAAGTTGGAATACTAAATCTTGATGGTGCTAGACAAGTAGAAAGAATTCTAAGAGAAACTCAAGAAGGGGGATATGACATATCCTTTACTGAATCATTAAGAGCTGATGGTGGAGCTGTAATGAGAGGAAATGACCTTTTAGCAGGAACACCGGACGTTATGGTTTGTGATTCATTAACAGGAAATCTTTTAATTAAGATATTCTCTTCATTTACTACAGGTGGGAATTATGAAACTGTAGGAGCTGGATATGGTCCTGGAATTGGAGAAAACTATGATAAGTTAGTTAATATAGTTTCTAGAGCTTCAGGAGCACCGCTTATTGCAGAAGCATTAAGATTCTGTGCAACTTGTGCAGAAAACAAGGTTTTGGATATAGCTAGGGAGGAGTTTAAGTCAGCTAATGTAGCTGGATTAAAAGAATTTATAGATAAGACTACAAAAAAAGCTAACAAACCTCAAGAAGAGGAAGAGGTAAAAATGCCACCTAAAAAGGTAGTAACTTTCTCTATAGCAGGTATAGATATACTAGAGCTTGAAAATGCATGTAAAGCGCTTTGGAAAGAGGGTATATACTCAGAGAGTGGAATGGGTTGTACTGGGCCAATAGTACTTGTAGCTGATGAAGACGGTGAAAAAGCTCAACAGGTATTAAAGAATGCAGAGTTTGTATCTTAAAATATAAGTAATAAAAATAAAATTGACTGTAGTCTTACAGTCAATTTTATTTGATTTTTACGGATAATTATGGTATATTCAGCATATAAATATATGAAATTAAATAATACTGAATATATTTATTTACATGATAAAAATTTTTTATTAGGTTATAATACATACTATAATAAAAATTTTTATATATTTATATTACTTATTTATTTCAGGAGGGTTTAAGATGAAAATGAAAAAAATAGTTGCTCTTATGGCAACGGTTGCTATGACTGCATCCCTACTTGTAGGTTGCGCTGGTAACGGAAACGATGACAAAGGCACAGCAAGTGAAGGCAAAGATACTCCTAAATCAGAAGTATCAGTAGGTCTTTCAACAGATGAAGGTGGATTAAATGACAAATCATTTAACCAATCAGCTGATGAAGGAGTTAAAAAAGCAGTAGAAGAGTTTGGAGTTAAATACACTTCAGTTGAAGCTCAAAAGAAAGAAGACTATGAACCAAACCTACAAGCTTTAATAGATGGTGGTTCTGATTTAACCCTAGCTATTGGTTTCCAATTAGCAGATGCAGTTACTAATGTAGCTAAAAACAACCAAGATTCAAAACTTTGTATTATAGACTCTGTAGTTGAAGCTAATAACGTAATGTCAGTAACTTTTAAAGAAGAAGAGGGTTCTTTCTTAATGGGAGTTATAGCTGGATTAACTACTAAAACTAACAAAGTTGGATTTATAGGTGGAAAAGACTTCGATACAATTAATAAATTTGAAGCTGGTTTTGCTGCTGGTGTTAAAGCTGTTAACCCAAAAGCTGCTGAAGGTCTTTTAAGTGCAGATGGTAAAAATCCAGGAACAACTGTTAAATATGCAGATTCTTTTGCTGATACAAATAAAGGTAAGGAACTTGCTACATCATTATATGGAGCTGGATGTGACGTAATTTATCATGCAGCTGGTGGATGTGGTATTGGTTTATTCCAAAGAGCACAAGAATTAAAGAAAGAAGGAAAAGATGTTTGGGCTATTGGTGTTGATATGGACCAAGCGGTTTCTCTTCCAGACTTTAAAGATGTTATCCTTTCTTCTATGATGAAGAGAGTTGATAATGCTACTTACGATGCAACAAAAGCAGTTATAGATGGAACATTCAAAGCAGGTCATGTTGAGTTAGGTATTGCTGAAGGCGGAGTAGGTATGGCTGCAACAACTAAAGACAATACTGCTGCTGATGTAATTAAGAAAGCAGAAGAGTTTGAAGCTAAAATTAAAGAAGGTAAAATTAAAGTACCTGCTACAAGACAAGAAGCTATTGATTATAAATAAGCAAGAAGAGAGTAAGAAAAAAGCTAGATTTTACATCTAGCTTTTTTTTATTAGTTTTGTTAATATGTTTTTATTAGAATGACGTTGTATGAAAAAAAAATATTCAATAAAATATTTTTATGGTATAATGGGAGATGGATTCTATAAAGTACATATAGGTATTTTAACTAATATTAAGCATTTTAATGTAGTATGTAAACGTAGGTAATATTATAAGGAGGAAGGGAAATGGAAAAAGTAATTGAAATGAAAGGTATAACTAAAGTTTTCCCTGGTACCATTGCAAACGACAGTGTGGACTTTGATTTATTGCAGGGAGAAACACACGTATTGTTGGGTGAAAATGGTGCAGGAAAAACTACCTTAATGAATATACTTTATGGCTTGTATCAGCAAGAAAAAGGTGATATTTATGTTAATGGAAATTTAGTTAAAATTAACAACCCTAGTGAAGCGATAAAGCTTGGAATAGGAATGGTTCACCAACACTTTATGTTAGTTCACAACTTTACAATAGCTGAAAATATTGTACTTGGATGTGAACCCAATAAAGGATTACGTATAGACAGAAAAAAAGCCTATAATGATGTGAAAGAACTGTCAGATAAATATGGATTTTCCATAGATCCTAATGCTGTTATTGAAGATATATCTGTAGGACAGCAGCAAAAGGTAGAAATTCTTAAGGCTCTTTATAGAGGAGCAAAGATATTAATTCTTGATGAACCAACAGCGGTTTTAACTCCACAAGAAATTGAGGAATTAGGCAAAATATTAGATAATTTGAAAAAAGAAGGAAAATCTGTTATTCTTATAACTCATAAATTGAAAGAAGTTATGAGTATGAGTGATAGGGTTACTATAATTAGAAGAGGTAAGGTTACTGGTATCGTTAATACTGCTGATACTAGTATTGATGAATTAGCTGAGTTGATGGTTGGAAGAAAGGTAAATTTAGTAGTAGAAAAAAGAGAATCTGAATTAACAGGAGAAGTTCTTAAGGTTGAAAATCTATCTGCAAATGATCAAAGAGGAATTCCTGCTGTGAAAAATGTTTCATTTACTGTTAATGGAGGCGAAATTTTAGGGATTGCAGGAGTAGATGGGAATGGACAAACAGAACTACTAGAAGTACTTACAGGTCTTAGAAAAGGTCATAATGGGAAAATATTATTAAATGGAAAAGATTTATATGGAAAATCTCCTAGAGAAATTATTGACTCAGGTATTGGACATATTCCTGAAGATAGACATAAAAGAGGACTTATACTAAAATATTCATTATTTGAAAACTCTATTCTTGGAATTCATAAAAACAAAGAATTTAATAAAGGTATTATGATGGACTATAAGGCTATCAAAAAACATTGTGACACACTTATAGAAGAGTTTGATGTAAGAACACCGAGTAATGAAGTAAATGCATCTGCTTTATCTGGAGGTAACCAACAAAAATTAATTGCAGCTAGAGAAATTTCTAAAGACCCAACATTATTAATTGCAGCTCAGCCTACAAGAGGTATAGATGTAGGTGCTATTGAATATATTCATAGTAGACTTGTGGATGAGAGAGATAAAGGAAAAGCAGTACTTTTAGTATCTTTAGAATTAGATGAAATTTTAGCTCTTTCAGATAGAATTGCTGTTATGTATGATGGTGAAATAGTAGATATTTTAGACAGAAAAGATGCAGATGAGCAAAAACTGGGTATATTAATGGCTGGTGGAAGCTTAGATAAGAAAGGGGAAGAGAAATAAAATGAGTAGTAAAGTTAAGGATACAATAAAGGCTATACTCTTTCCTGTAGTAGCAGTTATACTTTCTTTATTTATATCAGTATTTTTTGTTATGTGGGCAAAAGGGTATTCAATAACTCAATATTTTACAGCTTTGACTGATTTAGTTTCAACTATATGGACTGGTAGTTTTGGAACACAAAGAAATACCATGGCTACACTAGCGGAAGTGACACCTTTAATTTTTACTGGTGTAGCTAATGCTGTAGCCTTTAGATGTGGACTATTTAATATTGGTGTAGGTGGTCAATTTGTACTAGGTATGGTTGCAGCTGCTATAGTAGGAACCATACCAGGATTAAGTCCTATAGTACACATTCCATTAATAATTGTAAGTGGTATAGTTGCTGGAGGAATTTGGGGAGGAATACCAGGATTTCTTAAAGCGAAATTTGGAACTAGTGAAGTTATAAATACAATTATGATGAACTATATTTCTATCGCTTTAGCCAACTATATTATACTTAGAACGGCCTTCGGAGTTCCAGGAAAGGCTGCAACTCCAATGATACAAGAAAGTGCAAAACTTGCAAGGTTTGTTCAAGGAAGCTCAGCTAATATAAGTTTATTTATAGGTATTATAACAGCTATTATTATGGCATTTATATTATGGAAAACTACCATTGGATATGAGATAAGAGCCGTTGGTATAAATCCTCATGGTGCAGAATATGGTGGAGTAAATGTTGCTAAGAATGCAGTTTTAGCTATGGTTTTATCAGGAGCTATAGCTGGACTTGGTGGAGCTACACATGTAGCTGGTGTGAAACATTTAATTCAAGATTTTATGGTAGTTCCTAGCTATGGGTTTGATGGTATAGCAGTAGCATTGTTAGCTAAGAAAAATCCAGTAGCATGTATTTTATCAGCCATATTGTTCGGAGCTTTAAATAGTAGTTCAAGAGCTCTTCAAATTAGTGGAATACCAAAAGAAATAGTATTTTTAATTCAATCAGTAATTATTATATTTGTAGCAACAGATTACATTGTGACTTACTTTGGAAATAAGAAAAAGAAAGGGGAGATAATGAATGGATAATATAATTGTTGTTAGTATCATTTCATTAATAACAGCTACTTTAAGAATAGCTACACCTCTTATCTTCACATCCTTAGGAGGAGTGTTTTCTGAGCGTTCAGGAGTAGTAAATATAGGTCTTGAAGGTATGATGACCATAGGAGCATTTTTTGCTGTATATGGAACATATATAACAGGTAGTCCTGTAGTAGGAATAGTATTTGCTTTAGTAGCGGGTGGATTACTTGCATTAATTCATGCAGTTCTTAGTATCCACTTAAAATCAGACCAGGTTATTTCTGGTACAGCTATTAACTTGTTTGCTACAGCTCTAGCTAGTTTCTTGATATATATATTATTCAATGGAAAGGGCGGTCAAACAGACTTGGTAACCCTTCTTCCTTACAACTTACCAGAATTCATTGTGAATATTCCTATTATTGGTGATATTTTATCTGGATTAAACTGGTTTGTAATAATGGCGGTAGTATTGGTATTTGTAGCCCATTTTGTACTTTACAAAACTTCTATTGGACTTAGAATTAGATCTGTAGGAGAACATCCAAAAGCTGCAGATACACTGGGAATAAATGTATACCTAGTAAGATACATTTGTGTAATATTATCAGGCATGTTAGCTGGTCTTGGTGGAGCTGCTTTATCAATTGGTATTACACCAATATATAGAGAGGGAATGATAGCAGGTAGAGGATTCATTGCTTTAGCAGCTGTAATCTTTGGTAACTGGACACCTATCGGTTCCTTTGGAGCATGTTTGTTATTTGCTTTTGGTGAATCATTCCAGATATTTGCCCAAGGGCTTGGATGGTCATTACCATCTGAAGTGTTTACAATCATACCATATCTATTAACTATGTTAGCACTTGCTGGCTTTGTAGGGAAAACAAATGCACCAGCTGCTTCGGGAGAAGCATATGAAAAGAATGGTAGATAATATTTAAATCAATTTAAATTGAATATAGTTTAGAGAGTTAGTTTGTTATAGGCTAACTCTCTTTTTATAAATTATTGTCGGGGAAATATGGATTGACTCTATTTAGTTAGAAATATCATATAATTTATGATATGATTAGTTAAGATGAGTAGGAGGGATATTTATGAATTTAGGCTTTGATTTAAGGCTATCACAGGAACAAAAATTGATTATGACAATGGAGATGCAACAATCAATAAAGTTATTACAAATGTCATCCTATGAACTTTTACAACATATTGATAAGGAATTACAAGAAAATGTAGTTTTGGAAGTAGAAAATAATTTAGAAACAGCTAAAGAAGAAATAGTTGATAATGAGTTGAGAGAGTATAGAGAATTAATTAGAGACATGGCCATGGATAATTATAATGATAGATCATACTACAAACATGAAGAAGATGATTTGGTATCACCTTTTAATTTTATAAGTAGCAAACCTACTATTAAGGATTATTTAAGAGAACAAGTTATGCATAGTAATTTAGATAGACAAGATGAGTGTATTTGTAGATATATTGTAGATAATATTGATCATAGAGGATATTTAGATGAAAAGATTATAGATAATTTAATGGAAGAACTCAGTATTCCAAAAGATTCTGCTATGAGATGTGTAGATATAGTTCAGGGACTTGAACCGCCTGGAATATGTGCTAGGTCACTGAGTGAATGTTTAATACTTCAACTGCATAGGAAAAATATAATGAATAATTATGTTGAGGAAATAATAAATAATTATTTATATGAGTTATCAAAAGGAAAATATCAATTAATAGGGAAAAAACTTGGAGTTGCGGCTAAAATAGTTCAAGAATGTGAAGATATAATAAAAAAATTGGAACCTAAACCTACCAGGGGATTTTTTACTGGTGAAGAGATTGGATATTTGGTTCCAGATGTTTATATAAAAAAAATAAGTGGTGATTATGTAGTTTTAATGAATGATAATTTATTACCTAAATTAATAATTAATAATACATATAAAGATGTAATTAAAAGCAGTAATGATTCGGAAGCTATAGATTATGTAAAAGACAAAATAAGTAGTGCGATGTTTTTGATTAAAAGTATACAAAATAGAAAAAATACTTTGTGTAAAGTCATGGAGGAAATAGTTAAAAATCAAGAGGAGTATCTAGATAAGGGTAATAATTATATAAAACCTATGACTATTAAATATATAGCTAATAGTTTAAATATGCATGAATCTACGGTTGGTAGAGCTATTAGAGATAAATATGTAGCTCTTCATACAGGGGAAATTAAGAGAATAAAGGATTTATTTACTAATAGTGTAAACATTTTAAGTCAAGATATATCATCTGTTAGTGTAAAAGATATGATAAAGAATATAATAGAATCTGAAGACAAGTCAAAACCACTATCTGACTCAGTTATATGTAAACTTGTTAATGAAAAAGGCATAGATATATCTAGACGTACTATAGCCAAATATCGAGAGGAGTTAGGAATAAAATCCTCATCTCAACGAAAAAGATTAATATAGATTTTGATATTCCATATGAAACATTAATTTATTATTATGATTTATATGGAATTAATTTTTTTTGAATAAATTGTAGATGAATGTAGAAATATAACTTATATAAAACTAAAATTAACATAAGTACTTCACAAACAATGAATATTGTCATATAATATAAATAGGAATTTAAAATGTTTATGGGACAAAATGTGTCCATAGGGACACGATTTGTCAATGAGGTGAAAGATGGAGAAGTTATTAAAATTACAGCAGAAGGTAGTGCCTGAATTGCTAGAAGTTTTAGATATGCGATATACCGTATTAAAAAATATAAAGTATAGAGAACCCATAGGCAGAAGGTTGCTGTCAACCATAGTAAATTTAAGTGAAAGAGTTGTAAGAAGCGAAACAAATCTATTGAAAACTCAAGGATTAATTGATATTAAGTCCTCTGGTATGTATATTACTGAAGAAGGTGATGAAGTTTTTATTGGGCTTAAGGCTTTTATGAAGGAATTAAGTGGTTTAAATCACTTAGAAGAGGAATTGAAGAAAATTCTTAAAGTTAGAGAAGTAATAGTTATTAACGGAAATGTAACAGAAGATAATTCATTATATACTGAACTTGGTAGGGTAGCGGGTAATTATTTAAAAAGTATTATTAAAGATGATATTATAATATCCCTTACAGGAGGACGAACAATTAAGGAGGTAGTTTACAATTTCCTTCCAATCACTAAATATAAAAATATAAAGGTTTTACCTGGAAGAGGTGGTATGGGAAAGGAAACAGAAATACAATCTAATACCTTAGTAGAGATTTTAGCAAATAAGTTAGATGCTACTTATGAATTGTTACACATTCCAGATAACATAAGTAGGGATTCTTTTAAAGCGTTGATTAAGGAATCAGATATTAAGGAAACTTTTGAACATATAGAGAAATCAAATATTCTTATCCATGGTATAGGACTGGCTAAAGATATGTGTGATAAGAGAAGTTTAGGTAAGGACGTAAAGGAAAGAATATTAGAATTAGGAGCTATAGGAGAAGCTTATGGACATTATTTTAATAGCAAAGGTGAGGTTGTATATTCTATGCCTTCAATTGGAATAACTAAAGATAGAATTGAAAATATCCCTAATGTAATAGCTGTAGCAGCAGGTGTTGAAAAGGCAGAAGCTATCATGGCTATACAAATGGGTAAATTAAATTCAACATTAGTTACTGATGAAGCTACGGCAAAAGAAATTTTAAAACTATTTTTAAATAAAGTTGGTTGTTAATACTTAATGATTTTATCCTAGAGTTACTTATTAAAGTACTTATATGTTTTTAAAATTAATATATTATGATTTTTCAGCTTATATGCTTTAGAATCAATATGTATATATAAGGAAATGTATTTCTAGATAAGGATTTTTAGGATGATATCTCCTAAAATTCTATTTATATCAATTAAGTTTTAATATAAAAATTATTAAATTAAATGTTGGAGGTATTTTATAATGGTTAAAGTTGGAATTAATGGATTCGGTAGAATTGGAAGAAATGTATTTAAGGTTTTGGTAGATAAATATGGAAATGACATAGAAGTTGTAGCAATTAATGATTTAACAGATCCTGAGACACTAGCACATCTTTTGAAGTATGATACCCTTTATGGAAAATTCAATGGAACAGTTGAAGCTACTGAGAATTCAATTATAGTTAATGAAAAGGAAATAAGAATATTTGCAGAGAGAGATCCTAAAAATATACCATGGGGACTTCAAGGTGCAGATATTGTAATAGAATCTACAGGATTATTTACAGATGCTACAAAAGCAAAGACTCATATAGAAGCTGGAGCTAAAAAGGTGTTAATTTCCGCACCAGCAAAAAATGAAGATATAACAATTGTACTGGGAGTAAATGAAGATAAATATGATGCTAAAAATCACAATATTATTTCAAATGCTTCATGTACAACTAACTGTTTAGCTCCTTTTGCAAAAGTTTTAGATGAAAAGTTTGGTATAGTACAAGGACTTATGACTACAATACACTCATATACTAATGATCAAAAAATATTGGATGCTCCACATAAAGATTTAAGAAGAGCTAGAGCTGCAGGAGAATCAATGATTCCAACAACTACAGGAGCGGCAAAAGCGGTTGCATTAGTTTTACCGCAGCTTAAAGGAAAATTAAATGGTATGGCAGTAAGGGTTCCAACACCAACAGTTTCAATGACTGATTTAGTATGTGAACTTGGTAAGTCAGTGAGCGTAGAGGAAGTTAATGGGGCTTTAAGAGAAGCGGCAGAAGGAAAACTTAATGGGATTTTAGGATTCTCTGAGGAACCATTAATTTCAATGGACTTTAGAGGTGATGAGAGATCTTCAATTGTAGATGCATTATCAACTATGGTTATGGGAGATAATCTAGTTAAAGTAGTAGCTTGGTATGATAATGAGTGGGGTTACTCAAATAGGCTAGCAGATTTAACAAAATATGTTGCAGATAGATTATAATCTTCAAAATGTGTTAAAATAGGTATGTAATAAAAATCTAGTTCTATGATTTATGATTGAACTAGATTTTTATTACAATAAGTTTAAAAAAGGAGATTTTAATATGTCATTTAACAAGAAATCATTAGAAGACATCAATGTGAAAGGTAAAAAGGTTTTAGTAAGGTGTGATTTTAATGTACCTATAGTAGAGGGTAAAATTACTGATGAAAATAGACTTCTAGGAGCAATACCTACTATAGAGTACTTAGTTAACAATAATGCAAAGGTTATATTATGTTCACATTTAGGAAAACCAAAGGGGGAGCCGAAACCAGAGCTTTCGCTATCACCAGTAGCAGCAAGATTAAGTGAACTATTAAATAAGAAGATAATTTTTGCAGCGGATGATAATGTAGTGGGAGATAAAGCAAAGTCAGCTATTTCAGATATGAATGATGGAGATATAGTACTATTACAAAATACTAGATTTAGAAAAGAAGAAACTAAAAATGAAGAAAATTATTCTAAGGAATTAGCTTCTCTTTGTGATCTATTCGTAAATGATGCTTTTGGAACAGCACATAGAGCTCATTGTTCTACAGTAGGAGTAACTGAGTTTGTAGAAGAGTCAGTTTGCGGATATTTAATTCAGAAAGAGCTTAAGTTTTTAGGAGAAGCTATAGAAAATGCTGAGAAACCATTTACTGCTATTTTAGGAGGTTCTAAAGTATCAGATAAAATTAATGTAATAAATAATCTTTTAGAGAAAGTAGACAATCTTCTTATAGGAGGAGCTATGGCATATACTTTCCTAAAAGCTAAAGAATATAAAATGGGTATATCAAGGGTAGAAGAAGATAAAATTGATTATGCACTAGAGATGATGGATAAGGCTAAAGAAAAAGGAGTAAAATTATATCTACCGATAGACCACGTAGTAGCTACGGAATTCAATAAAAATGCAAATCCAGTAATAACAGAAGATGAAAATATTCAAGATGGATATATGGCTTTAGATATAGGACCAAAAACAAGAGAATTATATGCAGAAGTGATAGCAAAATCTAAAACTATTATTTGGAATGGTCCAATGGGAGTTTTTGAATTTGAAAACTTTAATAAGGGAACAATAGCAGTAGGAGAAGCTATGGCTAATTGTGATGGAATTACAATAATTGGTGGAGGAGATAGTGCTGCGGCTGTTAATATATTTGGTCTAGGAGATAAAATGACACATATTTCAACAGGTGGCGGAGCTTCCTTAGAATTTTTAGAAGGAAAAGAACTTCCAGGAATTGTTGCTTTAAATGATAAATAAATGTAAAATCTATAAAGAAAGTAATAAACAAGATAAAATCTTGTTTATTTACTTTCCTTTTCGAGAGTAATATATTATATTTGATTTAGAGAAAAAAATGTAATATGTCTCTTAAGGAAAAAACTTGAATATCTTAGCATTATTAAAGATGTGTTGCAAAGTTATTAATAGGAGGATTAATCATGAGAAAAGCAATAATAGCAGGAAACTGGAAGATGAATAATACAATAGAAGAAGCAGTAAATTTAGTTAAGGAATTAAAGCCTTTAGTAAATGATGCTAGCTGTGATGTAGTAGTTTGTCCCACTTTTTTAAGTTTACCAGCAATAGTTGAAGAATGTAAGGGAAGCAATATTATGGTTGGGGCTCAAAACATGCATTTTGAAGAATCAGGTGCTTTTACAGGAGAAGTTTCTCCATTAATGCTTAAAGAACTAGGAGTAAAATTTGTTATAATTGGACATAGTGAAAGAAGACAGTATTTTAATGAAACTGATGAAGCTATTAATAAAAAATTAAAGACTGCTTTTCATCACAAGATTACACCTATATTATGTATAGGTGAAAGTTTACAGCAAAGAGAATTAGGAATAACTGAAGAAGTATTAGGTGCTCAAATAAAGCAAGATTTAATAGGAATAAAAAAAGAGCAAGTTGAAAATATGGTTATAGCCTATGAACCTATTTGGGCAATAGGGACAGGAAAAACTGCAACTGCTGATGATGCTAATAATACAATAGGATTTATTAGAGGAGTTATATGCAAGTTATACGGAGAAGAAGTTGCAGATAAAGTTAGAATTCAATATGGCGGATCAGTTAAGCCATCAACTATAAAAGAGCAAATGTCAAAGGAACATATAGATGGAGGATTAATAGGTGGAGCTAGTCTTAAAGCTTCAGATTTTGCAGCTATTGTAAATTACTAATAAAAGGATGGTCAAATATTATGAATAAAAAACCAGTAATGCTAATGATATTAGATGGTTTTGGAATAAGCGACAATGTGGATGGAAATGCAGTTAGAGAGGCCAATAAGCCTAACTACGATGGATTAAAGGCTAAATATCCTCACACCGCATTATCAGCTTCTGGTCTAGATGTAGGGCTTCCTGAGGGGCAGATGGGTAACTCAGAAGTAGGACACTTAAATATAGGTGCGGGAAGAATAATATATCAAGAATTGACTAGAATAACAAAATCAATTAAAGATGGCGATTTCTTTGAAAATAAAGCCTTTAATATTGCTATTGATGAGGCGTTAAAAAATAACTCAGCTGTTCACTTAATAGGATTATTATCAGATGGAGGAGTTCATTCTCATATAAATCATGTAAAAGCTCTTATAACTCTTTGTAAGAGAAGGGCTGTAAAAAAAGTTTTTGTTCATTGCTTTTTAGATGGAAGAGATGTATCACCAACATCTTCAAAAATATTTATAGAAGAGTTACAAAACCATATGGATAGTGAGGGAATAGGAGAAATTGCAACTATTTCTGGTAGATATTATGCTATGGATAGAGATAATAGATGGGAAAGAGTACAATTGGCCTATAATGCAATGGTAAAAGGTGAAGGAAATATTAGTACTTCCCCATTTGCAGTTATAGACGATGCTTATCATGATAATAAAACAGATGAGTTTGTAATTCCTAGTGTAATTGTGAAGGATGGTAAACCGGTAGCTACTATAAAAAATAAAGATTCCATAATATTTTTTAACTTTAGACCAGATAGGGCAAGAGAGATAACTAGAGCTTTAAAAGATAAGGATTTTAAAGGTTTTGAAAGAGAAAGTTTAGATGTAACCTATGTATGTATGACTCAATATGATAAAACTATTGAGGATGTACAAATAGCTTATAAACCTGAGAGTTATGAGAATACATTAGGTGAATATGTTAGTAGCAAAGGACTAAAGCAGCTTAGAATTGCAGAAACAGAAAAATATGCTCATGTAACTTTCTTCTTTAATGGTGGAGTAGAGGAACCTAATAAGGGTGAAGATAGGGTATTGATTCCATCACCTAAAGTAGCAACCTATGACTTAAAACCAGAAATGAGCGCCTATGAAGTTACTGATGCAGTATTAAAAAGTATTGAAAAAGACAAATATGATTTAATTATATTAAATTATGCTAATCCAGATATGGTTGGACACACTGGAGTTATTGAAGCAGCAGTAAAGGCTATTGAAGTTGTAGATTATTGCTTAGGCAAGGTTGTAAATAAAGTACTAGACCATAATGGTACAGTGTTTATCACAGCAGACCATGGTAATGCGGAGTCTATGATTGATTACTCTACAGGTAAACCAATGACTGCACATACTACTAATCTGGTTCCATTTACATACGTAAGTAAAGAAGTAGGAACACTTAGAAGTGGAGGAATACTTGCAGATATTGCTCCAACTATCTTAACGAAGATGGAATTAGATATTCCAAGTGAAATGAGTGGAAAATCATTAATTTAAGTTGTTAAGTTAAAATATTTAGCCATGCTAAATTTATTATAAACATAATATGAAGGAGGAAAAAAAATGAAACAATATGTTGAAATTATTGATGTCTATGCAAGACAAATATTAGATTCAAGAGCGTTCCCAACAGTAGAGGTTGAAGTTGTTCTAGAAGATGGTACAGTAGGGGTAGCGGCAGTACCTTCAGGAGCATCAACAGGTCAATTTGAAGCTGTTGAATTAAGAGATGGAGATAAATCTCTATACAATGGAAAAGGTGTATTAAAAGCTGTTGATAATGTAAACAACATAATAGCAGAAGAATTAATAGGAATGAATATATTCGATCAAGTTGCTATAGATAAGACTATGATAGAATTAGATGGAACTCATAATAAAGAAAAATTAGGTGCTAATGCTACTTTAGGAGTGTCCCTTGCTTGTGCAAAAGCTGCAGCAAATTACTTAGGACTTGGTTTATACCAATATATTGGTGGAGTTAATGCTAAAGTTTTACCAGTACCTATGATGAATATCTTAAATGGTGGAAAACATGCTGATAATAATGTGGACTTACAAGAGTTTATGGTTATGCCAGCAGGAGCTACATCTTTTAGCGAAGCTTTAAGAATGGGAGCAGAAGTTTATCATGCATTAAAAGGAATCTTAAAAGCTAAAGGACTTGGAACAGGTGTAGGTGATGAAGGGGGATTTGCTCCAGATTTATCATCAAATGAAGAAGCAATAAAGGTTATAATCGAAGCAATAGAAAAAGCTGGATATGTTCCAGGAAAAGATGCTTTCATAGCACTTGACCCAGCATCTTCTGAATTCTTTGAAGATGGAAAATATAATCTTGCTGGGGAAGGAAGAATGTTAACTCCTCATGAGATGGCAGATTACTATGTAGAATTATGTGAAAAATATCCAATAATATCTATTGAAGATGGTATGGCTGAAGAAGATTGGGAAGGATGGAAGTACTTAACTGATAAAATAGGTAAAAAAATTCAATTAGTTGGAGATGACTTATTTGTAACTAATACTTCTAGACTTGGAATGGGAATTGAAAGAGAAACTGCAAACTCAATTCTTATAAAATTAAACCAAATAGGAACTTTAACTGAAACTTTAAATGCTATAGAAATGGCTGCAAGAGCTGGTTATACTGCAGTAGTTTCTCACAGATCTGGAGAAACAGAAGATACTACAATAGCTGACTTAGTAGTAGCTACAAATGCAGGTCAAATTAAAACTGGAGCTCCTGCAAGAAGTGAGAGAGTTGCTAAATACAACCAATTATTAAGAATCGAAGAAGAACTTGGTGACATGGCTGAATTTAGAGGATTAAAATCTTTCTTTAACATAAAGAGATAACTAATTTCTATAATAAAAACATCGAACAAATGCAAAATTTGTTCGATGTTTTACTTATATATTAGAAGTATATATTAATTTAATATATATATTTACATTTATTACTGTTTCCATTGTAAAAATATTTTTACTGTGATAAAATATATTACATGTATAAGGATAAAGAATTAAGGGGGCATAATAATGATAACAGCATTAAAGGTTGTAATAATTATTTCCGCATTAACAGTTATATTGGCAATATCTCTTCAAGAAAGTAAATCATCAGGCTTAGGTGGCTTAGTAGCTGGAAGTTCAGAAACTTTTTATAGCAAAAATAAAACTAAAACAAAGGAATCATTCTTAACTAAACTTACTATAGTATCAGCAGTTGTTTTTGCAGGGTCAATTATAGGAATAAACATATTTATACTTTAACTAAAAGCTATCCAGGGGGATAGCTTTTGTATTTAATGTCTGATAAAATTATATTAAAGATTAAATGTTTACACTTTAATATGATAACTTTATAATGTATATAGATGAATTTTTTAGTGATAGGGGAGAAAATAATGAGTGGATATGTTTCAAAACTTGAAACTTCAGAAATGGATTATCTTGTTGATGCAATTAGATCTCTTAAAACCAGAGAGGAAGTATATAGGTTCCTTGAAGATGTTTGTACAATAAATGAAATAAAAGCTATGGAGCAAAGACTTCAAGTTGCAAGAATGCTTAAAGAGAGAAGAACTTATTTAGATATCGCTAGTAGTACTGGAGCTAGCACTGCTACCATAAGTAGAGTCAATCGTTCTTTAAATTATGGAAATAATGGATATAAGGTAGTATTTGAAAGAGTTGATTGGAATGAATATGAAGATAAATAGAAAGTTATAAGTAATCATAGATTAATTATAAGAAAAAGCTTTACTTTGAAGAGAGTAAGGCTTTTTCTATTTAATCAACTTATTAGAAATTAAAGTAATTACAATATAAGGTTATGGTGTAGTAACCATATTGAGTAATTATTTATATGTCGTTTATAAATTCATAGTATATGGTATAATAAAGAATAGGTTAAATATCCATAGTATAGTATTATATTATAGGATAAAGAAGATTAATAAATTACATTAGATAACTATAAATTTAGGAGTGATTAGATGGATTTAAAAAAGCTATTAAACAAGGAGCAATACGAAGCAGCTGTTACCGTAGAAGGCCCCTTGTTAATTTTAGCAGGTGCAGGATCAGGAAAGACTAGGGTTCTTACTTATAGAATGGCACATATGATAAATGATTTAAATATATATCCCTCACAGATTTTAGCTTTGACTTTTACAAATAAAGCAGCAGGAGAGATGAAGGAAAGAGTTAAATCATTAGTAGGAGATATAGTTGATACAATGTGGGTTTCAACTTTTCACTCTAGCTGTGTAAGAATTTTAAGAAGAGAAATTGATAAGTTAGGATACAATAAAAATTTTACTATATATGATAGTTACGATGCTAAATCACTAGTAAAGCAGTGCATGAAAGAACTTAATATCAATGATAAAGACATAACTGATGGAGAAATTATCTCAAAAATTTCCGATGCTAAAAATAAATTAATATCTGCTAAGAAGTTTAAAAAAGAAAATGAAGGAAACTTTCGAATGAATAAGATAGCAGATGTTTATCTAACCTATGAAAAGAAATTAAAGACTACAAATTCTTTGGATTTTGATGATTTAATTTATTTAGTTGTTAAACTGCTTAAAGAAAATGATGAGGTTAGAGAGTTTTATAGAAGAAAATTTAAATATATTCTTGTAGATGAGTATCAAGATACTAATAAATGTCAATATGAATTGATAAAGCTTTTAGTTAATGAAAATGAAAATATATGTGTAGTTGGAGATGACGATCAATGTATTTATGCATGGAGAGGTGCAGATATAAATAATATATTGGACTTTGAAAAGGACTTTCCAAGAGCAAAGGTTATTAAGTTGGAGCAAAACTATAGGTCGAAATCAAACATATTAGAGGCTGCTAATAAGGTTATAAGAAATAATGCGCAAAGAAAAGATAAAGTATTAAGAACAGAAAGTGAATCTGGAGAAAAGCTAAAAGTATATAGAGCCTATAGCGATATAGATGAAGGAAATTTTGTAGCAACTCAAATTAAAAGAATGATAAGAGAAGAAAATAGAAGCTTAAAGGATTTTGCTATACTTTACAGAATGAACTCCCAATCGCGTATATTTGAGGAAGCCTTTAGAAGGAATGAGATAACCTATAAAATAGTAGGGGGACTCAGATTCTATGAAAGAAAAGAAATTAAGGATATTATGGCTTACTTGAAAGTGATAAATAATCCTCTTGATGATATAAGTTTAAAAAGAATTATAAATGAGCCTAAAAGAAGTATTGGAGACACAACCATAGCTAAGGTACAGGAATTTGCAGCAGAAAATAATATATGCATGTATGATGCACTTTTAGATGCAGAATTTATACCAAATCTTTCTGCAAGAGCTATAACATCTATAAATAAATTTGTGAGCTTAATGAATACTCTTATAGTGGATGCAGAGAATATAAGTGTACCTGAACTAATTGAGGATATTTTAGATAGAAGTGGATACATGAAAATGCTTAAGGGTTCTAGTAGTGCCGAGGATGAAAGTAGAATAGAAAACTTAAAGGAACTTGTATCTGATGCTGTAGTCTTTGAAAATTCTTCAGAAGATAAATCCTTAAGTGCCTTTTTAGAAAAGGTAACTTTAGTTTCTGATATAGATAATTTAGATGAAGAGAATAATGCAGTAGTAATGATGACTGTTCATAGTTCAAAAGGACTTGAATTTCCAGTAGTTTTCTTAGTTGGAATGGAAAATGGAATATTTCCAGGCATGGCTTCTTTGAATAATTTTAATGAGATGGAAGAATCAAGAAGACTTTGCTATGTTGCTATTACAAGAGCTGAAGAGATGCTATATATATCATCGGCAGAACAGCGAATGGTATTTGGTAGAACTGTGGGATATCCTATATCAGACTTCATAAGTGAAATACCTAAGGAATTAAAATGTGATTTGAATGATGATGGAGGAACTCAATCTAGAGGAAGTTTTGATAATATTAACAATAAAGTAAATAATAAAGTTAATAATAATCCTCACTCCTTTAGAAGTGGTTTTTATAATTCAAAGAAACCTATGGCTTCAAGTGAAATTAGTGGCATGGAATGTGGAGTTGACAAATGTGCAGCTAAAGAAGAACTTACTATAGGGGTAAAAGTAAGACATGGTAAATTTGGAGTGGGAACTGTAGTATCTATATCCTCAGACAATGGAGAAACTATAGTAACTATAGCCTTTAACAATATGGGAATCAAAAAGCTTATGCTTAATAAGGCAGGTCTTGAACTAGCTTAATATAGTGTAAGAAAGTCACGAAGACAGCAGAATAAGTTTATTATAGGCTATGTTTTAGATGTTAATAAAACATAGCCTATAATTAAATTTTAAATATATATAAGAGCTATTTTTAAGTTAATAGGAGGAAGCGTTATAATGAGTGATGATAAGCGTAGTAAAATGCTGAAGTTAGTAGAGGAGTTAAATAAATACTCCTATGAATACTATGTACTAGATAATCCTATCATATCTGATAAGGAATATGATAAAAAATATGATGAACTTAAAGTTTTAGAAAGTGAACTTGAAGAGGTTTTACCTTATTCACCAACGTTAAGAGTAGGAGATATAGTTTTAGATGAATTTAGAAAATATAAACATAGAGCTCCTCTTTGGAGTTTAGATAAGGCTCAATCCATAGAACAAATTAAGAATTGGCATAATAGAAATATTAAAGCTATAAATGAGTATAATAATAATCATGAAGAAAAACTGCCAAGTGTTAAATATATTGTTACTAAAAAGTTTGATGGACTTTCTATAAATTTGACCTATAACCAAGAGGGGATTTTAATAGTTGGATCCTCTAGAGGGACTGGAGAAATTGGAGAAGACATTACTAGTCAAGTAAAGACTATAAAATCTATTCCACTCATAATAGATAATCACAGTATAATCGAAGTTCATGGTGAAGCTATTATGACAAAGGAAGCTTTTGAAAACTATAATAAAAATGCTTCTATCCCATTAAAGAACTTAAGGAATGGAGCAGCTGGAGCACTTAGAAATTTAAATGTAAAGGAAACTGCCAGAAGAAATTTATCTGCTTTTTTCTATGATGTTGGATATAATGAAGGAAATCCATTTAATACATATACTGAAATGATGAATTTTATAAAAAAAATGGGACTCCCTATGGATAATTATATGGAAACATGCACTAATATTGATGAGATAGAAAAACAAGTTGAATATATTAATAGTATTCGAAACAACTTGAATTATGACATAGATGGGGTAGTTATAGCAATTGATGATATAAAAACTAGAGAGGTATTAGGATATACAATTAAGTTTCCTAAGTGGGCAATAGCTTATAAGTTTGAAGCAGAAGAAACAACTACTAAGCTTTTGGATGTAGAATGGAATGTAGGTAGAAGTGGAAGAGTTAGTCCTACTGCAATTCTTGAGCCAGTAGAATTAGGTGGTGTAACAGTTAAAAGAGCTACTTTGAATAACTTAGATGATATTCAGCGTAAGGGAGTGAAAGTTGGAGCCACAGTATTTGTTAGAAGATCTAATGATGTAATTCCAGAAATAATGGGAGTAGTAGAGGAGTCATTAGAAAGAAGTATTTCTATTGAAGAGCCTAAGGTATGTCCTAGTTGTGGGGAAGAATTATTTAGAGATGGAGTGCATTTGTTTTGTGAAAACACCTTAGCATGTAAGCCTCAAATGGTAAAAACTATAGTTCACTACGCTGGCAGAGAAGCTATGAATATAGCTGGATTTAGTGAAAAAACTGCTGAACAGTTATTTGAAAAACTTGGAATAAAGTCAATAGCAGATTTATATAGAATAAAAAAAGAGGAATTAGTTGGATTAGAAAAGTTTGGAGATAAGAAAGCTACAAATCTTTTAACAGCATTAGAGAATAGTAAAGAATGTGAGTTATCTTCATTTATATATGGACTAGGTATTCCGAATGTGGGTAAAAAGACAGCTAAGGATCTATCAAAGAAATTTAAAACTTTAAAAAATATTGAGAAAGCATCCTTTGAAGAATTAATATCAGTTCCCGATATAGGAGATATAGTTGCAAAAACTATAGTTGAATTCTTCTCATTAGATAAATCTAGAGAAACCATAAATGAGCTATTAAATTTGGGTGTAACTCCAAGGGAGGAACAAGTTCAGCAAATAGATGAAAATCCTTTTAAAGATAAAACTATTGTAGTTACAGGAAGTTTAAAAGAATTTTCAAGAAATGAAATTAAAGATAAATTAGAAAGTTTCGGTGCAAAGGTAGCAGGTTCTGTAAGTAAAAAAACAGACTTTGTTATAGTTGGAGAAGACCCAGGTTCTAAGTATAATAAAGCTATAGAATTGGGAATTAGAGTAATTTCTGAAGAAGAGTTTAAGGGAATGATTTAAAGTAGAAAGCATTAGCCCCATGGAGTTTTTATCCATGGGGCTAATTGCTATAGTAAATAATTTGTATTGTACTATACATCTAATCAATATAAATTTTTCTGTTGATTAGGAGTATCATCCATAACTAAATAATTATTATTCTAGATAGTAGAGTCAGAAGTACTATCTAAACGCTCTGAATTAGAGTTTTCATCAATTATTTCAGATTTTTGTTGTTGTTCCTTTTCCTTAGCGTGCATATCTATACATGAAATATTTAATATATGTGAGATTTTTTCAAGTATATAATTACTATATCTCAGCTGGCTATATATAGAATTGAAAACAACAAATCCCCAAATGATTATTATCATAAAAGTTATTAAAGATAAGATTCCTAATATTTTCAATATAATATCTAAGTAAACCATAAGATACCTCCAATTTATTTACACATTATTATAAATATTATATCACATGTTTACAATTGGAAAAGAAGAATTTTGTGTTAACTTGCTCAGAATTGTTTATTTTGAAATAAATGAGTAAATAATTTTAAATATAGGAGGTGTTGTGGTGAAGAAAATAATATTTACAGTACTTTGCATTATAATAATTTTAGCAGGAATATCTATTGAGAAAGATAAATTGAATTCTGCAAAATATAGTAAAGTGAATTATATAACTTACAATATGAATGTAAATCCTGAAGATTTACAGTTAACAAGAGAAAATACTGTAAGAGATAAAGATTTGCTAATAACACTTTTTGAAGGTTTAGTAAAAGAAGATAACAATGGAGAAATAGTACCAGCACTTGCAAAGGAGATAATAACTTCAGAAGATGGCTTAGAATACACTTTTATATTAAGAGAGGATATATATTATAGTACAGGAGAAAAAATTACTGCAGAGGCAATTAAGAGTTTTTTTAAAGGATTTTTAAGTGATAGAAATAATGTATATGCTAGTAGTTTAGATTGTATATATGGAGCTAAGCAGTTTAGAGAAGGAATTGGTGATTTTTCAAATGTGGCAATAAACGTAAAAGATGATAGTACCATAGCTATTAGACTAAATTATAAAAATCCCTATTTTATTAATATCATAGCTAACCCAGTATTTAACCTTAGAGATTACGGAACCCTGGATAGGTATAAGGAAAACTTTACTTCAATAAGGTATACAGGGCCCTTTGTAATTAAAGATGTAAAGAATGATGGGATCTACATAGAAAAAAATCAAAAGCATTATGAAAAAACTAAAATTACTGATGAAACTATTAGAATTACATTTTTAAACAGCGAAGAAAATACTTTAGCTATTTTTGAAAAGTCAACGGATACCAATACAGATTATTTTTCAGGTAGTATTGATATAATGATGGATGCTCCAATAAATGAACTTTTAAGATTATCTCAAAACTCAATGGTGAGAAGTTTTAATGGTTCAGCTGTATATTATTTAAGTTTTAACCCGGATAAAGCAACTGTTGGTGGAGATATAAATTTTAGAATAGCTATAAACTCACTTTTATCAAAGGAATACTACTCTCAACTTATATGCAAAGAATTACTTACTCCAGCTACATCCTATGTGATGGAAACAGATGAAACAGAACAAGTATTCTCGACTTTTGGAGATACTGAAAAAGCTAAAGAATTCTTTAACAAGGTCAATATCAATGAAAATCCTGAAATAAGAGTAATTTTTGAAAAAAACAACTTAAATAGGAGAATTGTTGAAGATTTAAGTATTGATATTAAAGAATGTACTGATTCAGAAATAGTTTTAAAAGAATATTCTAAAGAAGAATTGAAAAATGCTGTTGATAAAGGAGAGTATGATATAGTATTGCAGAGGTTTGATTTCAGCTATAGAAATCCTGGAGAGTATTTTGAGAGTTTCCATAAGATTTTTAATAATAATCTCATTTCATATGAAAATGAAGAATATTACAATCTTATTAATTCTGCAAAATATGAAATGAATGACGAAAAAAGAAAAACTATTTATGAGGAATGTGAAAAAATACTAAGAAATCAGTTAATATCTATACCTATATATAATATTAACAATGTTATTTGTGTTAAAGAAGGTATAAACCAAGTGTATGTAACTACCACTGGAAATATAAGATTAGAAAAAGTTAAAGAAGTACCTTAAATTTAAGGTACTTCTTTATTAGAAATCTAAAATTGTATTTAAATAAATAATTGTAAAAAAGTTAAACATGTTTTTACAAGAATCAAAACTATGTTTATAATGTTTATAACTTTCTTTCTTTCTATTTAAAGAAATATTTTTAACAAAAATAGGTGCTAAATCATTAGTATCATTATTTACATAAGAAGAAAATCTGAAATAATTATCATCTAATAGGTCTTCTGCCTTACATGAAAAATTCCTATATCTTTCAGGATTATCAAGACTAGGAGCTTCCGGCCACCTAAGTATAATTCCAGAGCTTACTACCTGTTTTTTATAAAGACCATGAATTTTAGAAGCTAGCTCGGTTTTTTCATTGTCACTTAATAAAGACTCTTGAATCATAAATACATAAAGATATAGAATTATTTCATCTGAAGAAAATTTGTTTTCTTTTTCAGAAATGTCTTTAATAAAAATACCATCATCATTATTATATAATTTTTCTAGGTTATTAAAGATTTTAAAGGCTGCATCTTTAAAATGCGATAAATTGGTATTTTTATAAGTTAATATAGAGTTTATATAGCATAAACAAGAAATATCTATATTATCTCTAATTACAGAAGGTGGCATATGATTGATATTTTCAATCATTAATTCAGAAAAATCTACTAGTAATTCCTTAGTTTTCTCCAGTTTTGAACATTCATAAAGAATATTGAAGGCTAAACATATTTTAACTAACTCATCGTGAGAAGTATTATATATTTCTTGTTTTAGACTTGAGAATAGATTCATTATATCTAGAGCAAAGGATTTAAAGTTTTCATTATTGTCTTCCGAAAGTGTAGCACATTTATAATATGCTGCCATAAGAAGAGCTTGTGTTGAAAATTTAAACTTCATATTCTTGTCTGTAAGAAAATATTCTTTTTGGAGAGGATCTGTAGAATCATATTTATCAACAAATACACCCTCACTATTACGGCAATAAAGAGCAAAAAATTCTAATTGCTCAATGGATAGGTCAACATAGTATTTGCTAAGTTTATATTTATCCTCGTCAACATCTTTAAATTTTCTATAATAGTCAGATAAGTACAGCAAACCAAGGGTCATATACCCATTAGCACATATGTTTATTTCTCTTTTAAACTTGCGATGATTCCAAAGTAATTTATCTTTTTCTTTCAAAAGTTTTCCGTCGGCTTTTCTATATACACATAATAGTGGAGAAATAACGCTATTTGTGATATCATCATCATTAGGTAAAGGTTTAATTTTTAAGTTTGCATTTCTAGATATAATTCCACATCCAGAGTGTAGAACTATATGTCTAAGGGACTCTTTAGAAAAATGAAACAATTGACTTTTTATATTGTCATTGTTTAGTATGTTAATTCTTAAAAAAGGTCCTATATATCTCAAAATAACACCACCAGAATATTAGTTATATTTAATAATATGATATGAGAAGTGAAAATGTGCTAAAAACACAATAGTTTTTTTAGGTTAGGAGAATTTATATGAGGGTAGGAAAATTAAATTGGAATGAACTAAAATACATAATAGATAACCATAAAGGGAAAGAGAGGAAGGAAGTAGAAGTATCTAATGGCATAGGAGAAGATTGTGCCATTATAAATTTTGATAGTAATCAATGCGTAATTTCTACAGATCCTGTAACTGGTGCAGATGAAAATATAGGTAAAATTGCAGTTAATATTAATTGTAATGATATAGCTTCCTGTGGAGTCGAGCCATTAGGAATCTTGGTTACCATACTAGCACCACCAAAGACTACTATACAAGAATTACATGATCTTATGAAAGAAATTCATGAAGAAGCATGTAAAGTAAATGTTCAAATTATAGGTGGCCATACTGAAATAACAGAAGCTGTTAATAAGATAGTGGTTTCGTGTACGGCTATTGGAAAAAGTAATGTTAATAGTGCTATTAGCACATCAGGAGCAAAAGTAGGGGATAGCATAATAGTTACTAAACAACTATGCCTTGAAGGAACTTCAATATTGGTTAATGATTATGAAGAGAGATGCAGGAGTATATTAACAGATGAAGAGATTGAAGAAGCAAGAGGTTATGTGGAGAGCATAAGTGTAGTGAAAGAAGGAAAAATAGGTGGAATAGCTAAAGCAACATCTATGCATGATATAACAGAGGGTGGAGTTTTAGGAGCATTATGGGAAGTTGCTAATGCAAGTAATGTAGGATTTAAGGTTAATAAATCTAGAATGCCAATTACAGAAATTACAAGGAAAGTATGTAAAGAATTTAATATAGATCCATTAAGACTAATATCATCAGGTAGTATGCTTATAACTACTGATAATCCAGAAAAGTTGTTAAAATCTTTTGATGATAATGGAATTAAGGCTACTGAAATAGGAGAAATAACTAAGAGTAAAGGTATAGTAATAGATGATAAAGAAATCAATGAAGTAACTCCGCCAGAAGCAGATGAGTTATTTAACATACAGTAGACATTTAAGAAGGAGAATTTGTAATGAAAAGAGTAATAGTTGCTAGTAATAATCATCATAAAATTGTAGAAATAAAGGAGATTCTTAAAGAGTTTGATTTAGAGGTAGTATCTTTAAAAGAAGCTGATATAGATATAGACGTAGAAGAAACAGGCACTACATTTATGGAAAATGCATACATAAAGGCTAAGGCAATTCATGAAATTTGTAAAGATGTACTTGTTTTATCTGATGATTCAGGATTATCAGTAGAAGTATTAAATGGAGCTCCGGGAATATATTCTGCTAGATATAGTGGTGAACATGGAAATTCAGTGGAAAATAATAAAAAGTTAATAAGAGAGTTAGAAGGTGTGCCTTTTAATGAACGAAAAGCAAAATTTATATGTGCTATGATTTTAATAGTTAATGAGAAAGATATTATCAAAGTTCAAGGTGAAGTAGAAGGTTTAATATTAGAGAAATACAAAGAGTGTGAAGGATTTGGATATGATCCTCTATTCTATGTGCCAGAACTAAAGGCTACATTTAATGATGTACCTTCTAAAGTAAAAAATGCTATAAGTCATAGAGGAAATGCATTATCTAAGTTAACAGAAGAGATGAAAAAATATTTATAGTTTACATATAATAATTTTACTTGTTATATATTTAAATAGTTCCATGTATAAATATATTTATTTTGCATAGGGAACTATTTAAATTTATTCCGTGTGTTGAGTATTAAGTTACATAATTTGTTAATTATATTTAAGTTTATTTTAATATAGTCAGAGAATTTAGCAGTAACAATATAAGTCATTAGTATTCCTAAGGTATATAAGAGAAAAGAAGGTAAAATAAGGACTTGAAGAGAATTTACAATAAAAACTGTCAAAATTTAATTAAAAACTTCAAAAAAGGTGTTGACTAATTAAAAGGAAGTCTGTATAATAAATTTTGTCGTTAAGGTTATTAATCAAATGGCACTGGTTAAGATATATCGGGGTGTGGCGCAGATGGGAGCGCGCGTGGTTTGGGACCATGAGGTCGCAGGTTCAATCCCTGTCACCCCGACCATTTTAAATTTAATATATGCGGGTGTAACTCAATGGTAGAGTGCTAGCCTTCCAAGCTAGTTACGAGGGTTCGATTCCCTTCACCCGCTCCAATACATGCGTTTTTAGCTCAGCTGGATAGAGCAACGCCCTTCTAAGGCGTGGGCCAGGGGTTCGAATCCCTTAAGACGCACCATATATGGTGAACGTAGTTCAGTTGGTAGAGCGCCAGATTGTGGTTCTGGTTGTCGTGGGTTCGAGTCCCATCGTTCACCCCATTAAATTTTGGGATATCGCCAAGCGGTAAGGCACCAGACTTTGACTCTGGCATTCGTAGGTTCAAATCCTGCTATCCCAGCCAGATGGTTCACTAGCTCAGTCGGTAGAGCACATGACTTTTAATCATGGTGTCCGGGGTTCGATCCCCCGGTGAGCCACCAAAATGAAACATGCAGGTGTGGCGGAATTGGCAGACGCACTAGACTTAGGATCTAGCGCCTTAGGCGTGGGGGTTCGACTCCCTTCACCTGCACCAATCATAAAAATAAAAAAAATGCGGGAGTGGCTCAGTGGTAGAGCGTCACCTTGCCAAGGTGAACGTCGCGAGTTCGAATCTCGTCTTCCGCTCCAAATGCGGGTGTAACTCAATGGTAGAGTGCTAGCCTTCCAAGCTAGTTACGAGGGTTCGATTCCCTTCACCCGCTCCAATACATGCGTTTTTAGCTCAGCTGGATAGAGCAACGCCCTTCTAAGGCGTGGGCCAGGGGTTCGAATCCCTTAAGACGCACCATATATGGTGAACGTAGTTCAGTTGGTAGAGCGCCAGATTGTGGTTCTGGTTGTCGTGGGTTCGAGTCCCATCGTTCACCCCATTAAATTTTGGGATATCGCCAAGCGGTAAGGCACCAGACTTTGACTCTGGCATTCGTAGGTTCAAATCCTGCTATCCCAGCCAGATGGTTCACTAGCTCAGTCGGTAGAGCACATGACTTTTAATCATGGTGTCCGGGGTTCGATCCCCCGGTGAGCCACCAAAATGAAACATGCAGGTGTGGCGGAATTGGCAGACGCACTAGACTTAGGATCTAGCGCCTTAGGCGTGGGGGTTCGACTCCCTTCACCTGCACCAATCATAAAAATAAAAAAAATGCGGGAGTGGCTCAGTGGTAGAGCGTCACCTTGCCAAGGTGAACGTCGCGAGTTCGAATCTCGTCTTCCGCTCCAAATGCGGGTGTAACTCAATGGTAGAGTGCTAGCCTTCCAAGCTAGTTACGAGGGTTCGATTCCCTTCACCCGCTCCAAAATATGCGTCTTTAGCTCAGCTGGATAGAGCAACGCCCTTCTAAGGCGTGGGCCAGGGGTTCGAATCCCTTAAGACGCACCATATATCGGGGTGTGGCGCAGATGGGAGCGCGCGTGGTTTGGGACCATGAGGTCGCAGGTTCAATCCCTGTCACCCCGACCACTTTAAATTAAATATGTGCGGGTGTAACTCAATGGTAGAGTGCTAGCCTTCCAAGCTAGTTACGAGGGTTCGATTCCCTTCACCCGCTCCATTTTTTTATTTTTTGAGAAGGTATTTTATAAGGAATTCATATTTTATTTTTGCACCCATAGCTCAGCTGGATAGAGCGCTGGACTTCGAATCCATCGGTGGCAGGTTCAAATCCTGTTGGGTGTACCATGAATGTAGTGATATCGACGATTTCAGTAGATGAAATCGTTGGTATTTTTTTTATTATTAATTTATGATTAATGATGAAATTTACTCAGGAACAACAATATTAGAGAAAATGATAGAGTAAAAAGTAAAAAAATAAGCACTGATGAGTTAAATCAATAGTGCTTATTTTAATATTGGAAGTTATTTTTCAACTGTAATTTCCGTATTATGCTTATTTATCAAATAACAATATAAATTCTTAACAAGAATTTTAACAATGTTATATATAGGAACTGCAAGGAATGCTGCGAAGAAACCTCCAAAGTATACACTTATGGTAACTACTAAAATAGTTGTCAGTGGATGCATATTCAGTTGGTTACCAGTGATATTAGGGGTTATAACATTGCCTTCTAACTGCTGAACAATAACTGTAAGAATTATTATTTTAAGTACCATACCAAAGCCCATACTTAAGGATATAAGGATGGCTGGAATAATTCCCAGTATTACACCTAAGAAAGGAATAAAGGCGGTTATAAGAGAAAATAGAGATAGAACAAGAGCATTAGGCATTCCGATGATTACATAACCTATAAACATAAGAACTCCGATGACACAAGCAACCATAATCTGTGAAGTAATGTATTGTTTTAATACTGTATCGATTTCATGGAGTATTTTCAATATAATACTTTTAAATTTTCTTGGAAGAAAGGAAGTGAAAGTATTATATATTTTTTTGTCATCTTTAAGTATATAAAACATTATTATTGGTATTAAAATCATCTGAGCTACAAAATTACCTATAGAACTAGCAAATACATATATGTTTTTACTTATGTCTGTAAAAGAATTTACTAAATAGTTAGCGGCTTTTTGAAGTAATTCACCAATATTTAAAAATTCATTAATTTGTGGAAATAGGTAGCTATATTTATCTGCTAAGTTCTGTACGGATTCAATAATAGCTATGGTTAAACTTTCACCTTGAGTAGCTATTATCGATGAAGAATATATAAGCATATATACAATTAATACTATTATCAATAGTATTGAAAGGGCTGTAGCTATTCCACTTGATAATTTTCTATTTTGAAGAAATCTTTTCACAGGTCTCACTAAATAGTAAAGAAAAATTGCTAAAACTATAGGTATAAACATGGCATTAAGAATTGTAGTTATAGGAGATAGTACAAAATTCATTTTACTGAAGAGTCCTATAGCCAATAGAATTAAATTTATTATTAAAAGTATTTGTATTATTTTAGTAAAATTTTTATTTTTATTTTTATTCATTTTTTCCTCCTCTAATTTAAATTTTAGAATAATGAAGACTTTGAGATCTATTTAACTATAATTAAGCTAATGCCATTATATACCATAACATAAATAATTAAAAAAATACATGCTAGAAAATTAAAACTAGCATGTTAGTTTTCTAGTTTATTTAGTTGTGCAAGGTAGAAAGAATTTTAGGGTATTCTTCATCTACAGCTCTAAATATTATAGAAAGCATTTGGAAAACTAAATCTGCATCAAAGTTATCATTAAATGGAAGAGATACTTTTGCACTTATAATTTCATTATCCTCATAAAAGGATACATATTTATATGTAGAGTTTAATTCATTGAATAAAGCATATAACTTATATTTATCTTGAGCTTTAGATATAGAGGCTATATTAAAGCAGAAGATGTCAGCTAATGTATCATCATCTCTTAATGATATAACAGCTCTTCTATCTTGGCCACCTCCAAGAACTGGCTTAGTAACTCCGTTTATAGTGATCTTTTCAGGAAATGAAAAGATGGTAAATTCATCTACATTGAGTCCTTTGTTTAATGGAAGTCTATGTTCTTCTATATATTTTTCAAATTCTATAGCATTATTTCTCATACTATTTCCCCCTTGAATAAAATTTATATTAATATATTTTTTGAATATTATATATATTATAATGTATTAGTAATTATCTCATAAAAGAGATGGTTAGTAAATAGAATTGTATAACTTATAAGTATATGATTTAAATTATGGTTTATTACTAACCTGTGGATAAACTTGGGGATTATGTGGAAAAAAATGTAAAAGTATTAACAGATTAAGAAATTTTACTCTTTTTACTCTGTTGAACTTTAGATATTAAATAATCTTGAAGTTGACTACAAGTTTCTTTGTCCATTTGATTTACACCATCTAGCCTATAGTCTATACCTAAACTCTCATACTTATTTACACCTAAAAGATGATAAGGTAATAATTCTATTTTATCTACATTAGGAATTTCTTCATTTATTATATTTGCTATCTTATCCATATGCTCTAAAGTATCTGTATAACCAGGAACTACCACATGCCTAACCCATACACGAGCTTTAGATTTTCTAAGAGCTGACAAGAATAAGTTAACATCTCGTGTATCCCTACCAGTAAGAGTTACATATCCATCACTATTAATATGTTTTACATCTAATAAAACTAGATCAGTATACTTTAATATTTCATCATAGTCACCGTGTCCATAGCCAGCGGTATCAATAGCCGTATGAATACCTAGCTCTTTGCATTTTTTTAATAATTCTAATAAAAATTCAGGTTGAACAAGAGGGTCTCCACCGGAGAATGTTACACCACCTCCAGAAGGTTGAAAATAGGGTTTAAATCTTATGATTTTACTTATAATTTCTTCAGAAGTGACTTCCTTACCATCTTTTAAGTTCCAAGTATCTGGATTGTGGCAATAAGCACACCTTAATTTGCATCCTTGAAAAAATACTACAGTTCTTATACCAGGACCATCGACTAGGCCCATGCTTTCTATTGAGTGAATTCTACCAGTTTTCATTATAAAGCCTCCTTGCAATTTAAACTAAATAACATAATTAACTTTATACAAAAAATAAATTGAATAATTTCTCTATAAAATTAATTTAAGTTCCTTTCAAAATACTAAATATAGTAGAGATATCTAACTAAGACATCTCTACTATGTTGTTATAATTAATTCTTTTTATTCAGATTACATTGATGCATGGAAAGTTCTGTTAACAACATCTAATTGTTGCTCTCTCGTTAGTTTAATAAAGTTAACAGCATATCCAGAAACTCTTACAGTCAACTGAGGATATTTTTCTGGATGATCCATAGCATCTAATAAAGTTTCTCTATTAAATACATTTACATTTAAGTGATGAGCATTTTGCACAAAATATCCATCTAATAAGTTACTTAAGTTTGATATTCTGTTTTCAGAGCATTTTCCTAAAGCATCTGGAATAATTGAGAAAGTATTAGAAATACCATCTTGAGAATATTCATATGGTAATTTAGCTACAGAGTTTAGAGATGCTAAAGAACCGCTACTATCTCTTCCGTGCATAGGATTAGCACCAGGAGCAAATGGCTCACCAGCTTTTCGTCCGCAAGGTGTTGAACCAGTTTTTTTACCATAAACTACGTTTGAAGTTATAGTAAGCACTGATTGAGTGTGATATGCATTTCTGTATGTTTTGTTCTTTTTAACCTTATTCATCATAGTTTCAACTAAGTATACTGCTATATCATCAACTCTATCATCATCATTTCCGTATTTAGGAAAGTCACCTTGGATTTCGAAGTCTACTGCTATTCCTTGTTCATTTCTAATAGGCTTAACTTTAGCGTATTTAATTGCAGATAAAGAGTCTGCACATACTGAAAGTCCAGCTATACCACATGCCATTGTTCTAAATACATCTCTATCATGTAAAGCCATTTGTAAAGATTCATAAGAGTATTTATCATGCATATAGTGAATAACATTCAATGTGTTAACATAAAGTTTAGCTAACCATTCTACCATAACATCGAATTTTTCTATAACTTCATCATAGCTTAAGTATTCAGAAGTGATTTTTTCCATCTTAGGAGCAACTTGTACTCCCGATTTTTCATCTATACCACCATTTATAGTGTATAATAAAGTCTTAGCTAAGTTTACTCTAGCTCCAAAGAATTGCATTTGTTTACCAACTTTCATAGCTGATACACAACAAGCTATAGCGTAGTCATCACCCCAATAAGTTGTCATTAAATCGTCATTTTCATACTGAACAGAGCTTGTATCAATAGATACTTTTGAACAGAAATCTTTAAATCCTTGAGGTAATCTTGTTGACCATAGTACAGTTAAGTTTGGCTCAGGTGATGCTCCTAATGTATATAATGTATTAAGCATTCTGAAAGAGTTTTTAGTTACTAATGTTCTTCCATCTAAGCTCATACCGCCTATTACTTCAGTAACCCAAGTTGGATCCCCAGAGAATAGGTTGTTATAATCAGAAGTTCTTAAAAACTTTACTAATCTTAACTTCATTACAAAGTGATCTACCATTTCTTGAGCATCTTCTTCAGTAAGAGTGCCATTATCGATATCTCTTTGAATATATATATCAATGAAAGTAGAAGTTCTACCAAGAGACATAGCAGCACCATTTTGTTGTTTTATTGCACCAAGATACCCAAAATATAACCATTGAATAGCTTCTTGAGCATTTTTAGCAGGAACTGATATATCAAATCCATAACTAGCTGCCATTGTTTTTAACTCGTTAAGAGCCACTATCTGATCAGATAATTCTTCTCTTAATTGAATAACATCAGCATCTATAGTGCTAACTTCTAAGCTTTTCTTTTGTTGAATTTTATCTTCTATTAATCTATCTATACCATATAAAGCAACTCTTCTATAGTCACCTATGATTCTACCTCTTCCATAAGCATCTGGTAAACCTGTTACTATACCATACTTTCTAGCTAATTTCATTTCATCTGTATAAGCATCAAAAACTCCTTGATTATGAGTTTTACGATGTTTTGAGAATATTTCAGAAATCAAAGGGTCGATTTCGTATCCATAAGATTTAGCTGCGGTTTCAGCCATTCTTATTCCACCTTGAGGCATAACAGCTCTTTTAAGTGGAGCGTCAGTTTGAACACCAACAATTTTTTCAAGATTCTTATCTATATACCCTGGGTTATATGCATCTATTTTAGATATGGTTTTAGTATCAACATCTAAAACGCCACCGTTTTCTATTTCTTTTTTAAATAATTCGCTTACTTCATTCCACAATTTGTTTGTAGCTTCTGTAGCACCTGTTAAAAATGATGCATCACCTTCATATGGAGTATAGTTAGTTTGAATGAAGTCTCTTACATTAACTTCCTTTTTCCAAGTTTTGCCCTTAAAGCCATTCCATTGAGTAAACATATATAATCCTCCTAAAAAATAATTTTTAATAAAATTAAAGTATAAAACAGATATAGTTTATTTGTTTTATGTACTGAAATTATTAAATAATAATTTGAATTTAAATTTAATTTTATCTCCATCTGTTATAATTGTACAACTATAACAGATGAAAAACAACAGTTTTTTTAACAGGGATAAAAGATTAAAAATTGAGAAAATTAAAACAAGTAAAGGATTAAATTTGCGAAATTCAGTAAAAAAGATAATTGCAAGGAGACATTTAACAATTTTCATTAAAGGTTAATTTGAAGATGAATATAACAGTTTAAATGAAATTTTGAAACAGAGAGAAGTTAATTTGTTGTAAAATACAATTTCATATATTAAAGTAATACAGCAATGATAAATGGAAACATAAAACAAAAAATAAAGCCGGTTAATATAATTAAATAAATTAATTGTAAATTTAAATTGATTTGGTATAAAAAAATGTTAATTTATAATAAGTTGAGTTATAATAAGTTATGAGAATATAATTATTAATCAAAATGTATAGTGAAATAATAAAGTTAACTATGGAGGTAAAAGCTGTGAGGAAAAAGCCAAGTATGTTTAGTAAGGATTATCGCAGACAGTTAAAGCTGAGGCGTATAAAATATATGATTATATTTTTGATTATAATAATGGTTATTGGGATAACTGGATTAGTTTTTACTAATAGAGAAGGAATAGTGGCTATAAAAAATTTTTTTATTAAAGAAAGTACAGAGGACAATAACCATAAATCAGAAGAAAATAAGAATAAAACTGAAGAAAATTCTGAAGAGGAAAGTGTTGTAGAGGAAAAGTCTACTAAAACCTATTCAGATGTAGTTCTTAAATCAGGAAAAAAAGTTACTATTAATTATGAAGAAAAAGATCAAGTTAAGAAAATCAACACAATTGATTCAGATTCACAAGTTAAATGTAGTATAGCCCCATCACAAGAAATGATTTTAATTTTAGACAAAGAAGCTCAAGATATGTATATTTTAAATAGTAACGAGAAACTAATAAACATTACCAATGAACAGTACGTATCAACTACTAATGAAGTATTTAACAAGGAAAACGTATTAAAATATAATCCTTCTTATAAATGGGTTGAAAGTGCACAATTTATTGACAATACACATATTGCATATTCTAGTAGCTTGCCTTGGATAAATAACAGTGATGATAAGTATTTGTGGATATATAATATGGAGAGTAATACCCATAGGGGATTTTATAATGTAAAAGGAAAAACTTTTGAAGTGGGACAAATAACAGATAAGGGTCTTACTATATCTTTAGACAATAAGGAAATAGTTGTGGATAAAGATGGTAAAATAGTTGAATAAATATATCATGGGAAAAAGTATTGTACATAATAATAGTATTATTGTATAATTTATTAGGTAATATTTAATTTATTATCATAAATTTAGAGAATGATGATGTATCTGACTAACAGTTAAATAATGAAATGTACTATTTACTTTACTAAATTTATGTTATAATTTTAAGAAATACAGAGTTGGGAATATTAGGAGGAAGAAATAATGAACGTTAAAATGGAGAAGCTAGAAAAAAACGTTGTTAAATTTGAAGTAACAATAGGAGCAGATAAATTTGCAGAAGCTGTTAAAAAATCTTATGCAAAAAATGCGAAAAAATTCAATGTGCCTGGATTTAGAAAAGGTAAGGCTCCAATGAATATAATTAAACAATACTATGGTGAAGGTGCATTATATGAGGATGCTATAAACTACATATATGAAACTACTTATCCAGAAGTATTAGCAGAAAATAATATAAATCCAGTAGATTATCCATCAATTGATATTGTTCAAATTGGTGAAGGTAAGGAATTTATATATACTGCGTCAGTACCAGTAGTACCAGAAGTTGAATTAGGTGCTTATAAAGGAATAGAAGCAAAGAAAGAAGTAGTAGAAGTTACAGATGAGGATGTAGAAAATAAATTAAAAGAATTACAAGCTCAAAATACAAGAGTAGAAGTTAAAGAGGGAGCTGTTGAAAAAGGTGATATAGCTGTTATAGACTTCAAAGGTTATGTAGATGAAGTTGCTTTTGAAGGCGGAGAAGCTAAAGATTACGAATTAGAAATTGGTTCAGGTAGCTTTATTGATAACTTTGAAGATCAATTAGTTGGATTAACAGCTGGAGAGTCTAAAGATGTAAAGGTTAATTTCCCAGAACAATATGGAAAAGAAGATTTAAATGGAAAACCAGCTAAATTTGAGGTAACAGTTAAATCAGTTAAGAAAAAAGAATTACCAGAAATAACTGATGAATTTGCTAGTGAGGTTTCTGAATTTGAAACTTTAGAGGAACTTAGAAACAATATAAGAGAAGAATTAGTAAAAGCTAACGAGTTGAAAGCAATAAATGAATATGAAATGGCTGTTATAGAAACTGTAGTAGCTAATGCTAATGTGGAAATTCCAGATGCTATGGTAAATAGAGAATTAGATGGAATGCTACAAGATTTAGAAAATAGATTAAAGTATCAAGGTTTAGATATAGAAAGTTACTTCAAGTTTACAAATACTTCAGAAGCTGACTTTAGAGAACAAATGAAAGATATAGCAACTAAAAATGTTAAAAACGAATTAGTATTAGGTGAAATTGCTAAAGCTGAGAAAATTGAAGCATCAGAAGATGAGATAAGAGAAAAAGCTACAGAGATTGCTAGCAAGTATGGTGAAGCTGAGAAAATGGAAGAAACTGTTGATAGATTAGTTCAAGTTCAAAGAGAATACCTTGGAACTCAAATAGTAAATGAAAAAATTAAGAACATGATAATGGAAAATAGCAAAACTATTTAAGTTAATTAATAATTGCCAGTATATACTGGCAATTATTTTAAATAAAATAGGTTAAAATAATTTTAATGAGGATATAATAGTAAATATTCTAATATATTTACAATAGTAAGGAGGTTGTAATTATGAGTTATATACCAATGGTTGTAGAGCAAACTGGTAAGGGCGAGCGATCTTATGATATATATTCTAGATTATTAAAAGAAAGAATTATTTTTTTATCAGATGAAGTAAATGATGTTACTGCTAGTTTAATTGTAGCGCAACTTTTATTTTTAGAGTCAGAGGATCCAGATAAGGATATATATCTATATATAAATAGCCCTGGTGGTTCAATAACTTCTGGAATGGCAATTTATGATACGATGAACTATATAAAGCCGGAGGTTTCTACAATTTGTGTAGGAATGGCTGCATCTATGGGAGCTTTTTTACTTGCAGCAGGACAAAAGGGAAAAAGATATGCGCTTCCTAACAGTGAGATAATGATACATCAGCCGTTAGGTGGATTTAAAGGTCAAGCAACTGACATTGATATTCATGCTAAAAGGATTTTAAAGATAAAAGAAACTCTTAATGAAATATTAAGTGAAAGAACAGGCAAGCCTTTAGATAAAATAAAACAAGATGTTGAAAGAGATTATTTTATGTCCGCGGATGAAGCTAAGGAATATGGATTAGTAGATGAAGTAATTGTTAAAAAGAAATAGCTTTAAAGGGGTGTCAACATGCCAAGAAATGAAGAAAAGAAAAAATTTAAATGTTCTTTTTGTGGAAAAAGTGAAGAGCAAGTAAGAAGACTTATTGCAGGTCCAGGTGTATATATTTGTGATGAGTGCATCGAGCTTTGTTCTGAAATCATAGTAGACGAAAGAGAAGAGGATGTCCAAATTGACATGGGCACATTACCTAAACCTAAAGAAATTAGAAAGTATTTAGATCAGTATGTAGTAGGGCAAGATGATGCTAAAAAGGCTTTGTCTGTAGCAGTGTATAATCATTATAAAAGAATAAATTCTAATGTTATGGATAATGATATAGAACTACAAAAAAGTAATATACTTCTTTTAGGACCAACAGGTTCAGGTAAAACTTTATTAGCTCAAACACTAGCAAAAATGTTAAATGTACCTTTTGCAATAGCAGATGCTACAACCCTTACAGAAGCTGGATATGTAGGTGAGGACGTAGAAAATATATTATTAAAATTAATTCAAAACTCTGATTATGATATAGAAAGAGCTGAAAGAGGCATTATCTATATCGACGAGATTGATAAGATTGCACGTAAGTCTGAAAATCCATCTATAACTAGAGATGTTTCTGGTGAAGGTGTTCAGCAAGCTTTACTTAAAATTCTTGAGGGAACTGTATCTTCTGTACCACCACAGGGAGGAAGAAAACATCCACATCAAGAGTTTATCCAAATAAATACATCTAATATATTATTTATTTGTGGTGGAGCTTTTGATGGATTAGAAAAAATTATAACAAAGAGAACTCAAAAATCAGCCATGGGATTCGGTGCAGAAGTGATATCTAAGGAAAAACAAGACTTAGGAGAATTATTTAAGCAAATAATGCCAGGTGATTTACTGAAGTTTGGATTAATTCCAGAGTTTGTAGGAAGAATTCCTGTAATAGTAACTTTAGATAACTTAGATGAAGATGCTCTTGTAAAAATATTAAGTGAACCTAAAAATGCATTAGTGAAGCAGTATCAAAAGTTATTAGAAATTGATGATGTTAGACTTGAATTTGATGAAAATGCTCTTATAGCTATAGCTAAAGAAGCAATAAAGAGAAGCACAGGAGCAAGGGGATTAAGAGCAATAATAGAAGATATAATGCAGGAAATAATGTATGAGATTCCTTCACGTGAAGAAATAGAAAAGGTTATAATTCATGAAGAAACTTTAAATACAAAGATTCCTGAATATATCATTGCAGACAATGGAAAAAGAGAACCTTTAAAAATAGATAGTAAAAAGGGCGTAAAGAGAACACCTGAACTTGCATAATATAAAAACTGCTGAATTTCAGCAGTTTTTTCTTGTTATAGAATATTAATCCAATATATTGTGAATAATACTATTGTGACTCAAATAATTAGTAAAGGGAGGGAAGATTAGTTTGCTTATAAAGTAGGCTAATATTGATATGGAACCAGTAGCGATTTTAATTATGCTAATACAACTATTAGTTACAATAGTAATGGGAATTTACTTCTTTAATGCATTAAAGGGACAAAAATCATCTAAGATTACAATTAATAAAGAGAACACTAAAGAAATTGAAAAGCTGAGGAAGTTAAAAAGTATATGTTTGACCGAGCCTTTAACAGAAAAGAGTAGACCTAGAAATTTTGAAGATATAATTGGTCAAGAAAAGGGAATTAAGGCTTTAAAAGCAGCCATATGTGGTCCCAATCCTCAACATGTTATAATATATGGACCTCCAGGAATAGGAAAAACAGCAGCAGCAAGACTGGTATTAGAAGAGGCAAAACTAATTCCAGCTTCACCATTTAAGGAAACTTCTTCTTTTGTAGAAATTGATGCTACAACTATAAGATTTGATGAAAGAGGAATAGCGGATCCATTAATAGGATCAGTTCATGATCCAATATATCAGGGGGCGGGCCCATTAGGTGTTATAGGGGTACCACAACCAAAACCTGGAGCAGTTACAAAAGCACATGGAGGAGTCCTATTTATTGATGAAATAGGAGAATTACATCCTATAGAAATGAATAAGTTATTGAAAGTTTTAGAAGATAGAAAAGTATTTTTGGATAGTGCATATTATAATAGTGAAGACCCTAATATGCCATCTTATATTAAAGAGATATTTGAAGAAGGACTTCCTGCTGACTTTAGATTAATAGGTGCAACAACTAGAAGTCCAGAAGAAATAGTTCCAGCTATCAGGTCTAGATGTGTAGAAATATTTTTTAGAGCTCTAGATGGGGATGAAATAGAGATAATTGCAAAAAATGCAGCAGAAAAAATTGGAATATCAATAGACGAAGAAGCAGCAAAACTGGTTGGAATGTTTGCTAATAATGGTCGTGATGCTGTAAATTTGGTTCAATTAGCTTGTGGAATTGTAATTAATGAAAATAGAAATACTGTTAGTATAAATGAAATACAATGGGTTATTGAGAACGGACAATACTCACCAAAGCCTAATAAAAAAATATGTGCGAAACCAAAGGTTGGTTATGTAAATGGCCTTGCGGTATATGGTTCAAATGTTGGATCTGTAATGGAAATAGAGGCAACAGCAACAAAGGCAAGAGATAGAGAAGGAATAGTAAAAATAACAGGTATTGTTGAGGAAGAGGAATTAGGAGATAAGGGGAGAAAATTAAAACGAAAAAGTACAGCAAGAAATTCTATTGATAATGTAATTACAGTGTTGGAGAGAATATACAACATAGATACAAAAAAATACGATATACATGTTAATTTTCCCGGGGGAATACCTGTAGATGGTCCTTCTGCTGGAATAAGTATGACTACTGCAATTTATAGTGCAATAACAGGTAGGAGTGTAGATAATAATATAGCTATGACAGGAGAAATATCTATTCATGGTGAAGTAAAGCCAGTTGGTGGTGTTACAGCTAAGATTACTGGCGCTATAAAAGCTGGTGCAAAAAAGGTTTTAATTCCAAAAGAAAATTGGCAAGAGGTATATAAAGATTATAAAGATATACAAGTAATACCGGTAAATACTATAAAGGAAGTAATAGATGAAGCAATAATAAAAGAACAAATTCTTCATATAAGCGTAGAAAAAAAAGATCAAGGGTTTGAATTGAATATGTTACCACAATTAGATGCTTAAAGCTAATCCCTATAGAAGTTCAATGGATAAAACTTTTATAGGGATTATTTAATTGAAAAATTATATTTTTATAGGTATAATATACTAGTCTAATTATAATTAATACAATAAACACATATCATTTAGATGTTTTATTAAAGTAGGATTTTCTTATAAAAGTTATACTTTACAATAAAAAAGAAAATACTGCATTGCCCTGAAAGATTCCTGTATAAATACTTTAGGTTGAATTATTAGTTTGAGTAAACTAGATAAGATTTTATAATATGAAATTAAGTAAGATTAAATAATAGATTAGATAGAAATGAGGAGATGTTATGGAGAATCAAATAATGAAACTTCCATTAATTCCCCTTAGGGGATTAAGTATCTTTCCACATATGGCTTTAAACTTTGATATAGGAAGAAAGAAATCTATAGAAGCAATTAATAGAGCCATGGATGAAGATCAGAAGATATTTATAATAAGTCAAAGAGAAGCAACTACTGAAAATCCAACTGAAAAAGATATATATAATGTTGGATGTGTATGTACAATAAAGCAATTTATGAAGTTGCCAGGGAATCACTTGCGAGTATTAGTAGAGGGAGAATATAGGGCTAAGCTTGTAGAATATTTAGATGAAGATGATTGTATAAGTGCAGAAGTTGAAGCTGTTGAAGAGTTTGATATAGAAGATAAAACAGAATCTGAAGGATATAAAAACTCACTAAATGATATGTTTATTAATTACTTAGAATTAGCTGGTGAAGAATTTAAAGATTTAATAATGGAATTAGAAGCAGAAGAAGATAATAGTGTATACTGCGATGTAATAAGTGCATTTCTACCGGTAAAGGCTGATGTAAAGCAGGAGTTATTAGAAATTACTTCAATAAAAGAAAGAATGGAAAAATTATTAGTTATTCTTAAAAAAGAGATTGAAGTTGTAAAAGTAGAGAAGCTTATAAGTAATAAGGTTAAAGCTAGAGTAAGTGCATCTCAAAAGGAGTACTATCTTAGAGAGCAACTTAAGGTAATTCAAGAAGAACTAGGAGAAGAGGATGAGTTTGGAAGAGAAATAGCTAATTATGAAAAAAAATTAGGGCAAATTAAATTACCTAAAGATGTTAAAACTAAGATAGAATTTGAAATTAATAGACTTAAAAATATTGGGTCTTCATCTCAAGAGGGATCGGTTGTAAAAACTTATTTAGACACTATTTTAGGTATGCCATGGAATAAGCTAACAAAAGATAATTTAGACTTAACTAATGCTAGAAAAGTTTTAGATGAGGAACATTACGGACTAGAAGACGTAAAAGAAAGAATTATAGAATATTTAGCAGTTAGAAAAATGAGTAAATCATTAAAGTCACCTATAGTATGCTTAGTTGGACCTCCAGGGGTTGGTAAAACATCTATTGCAAAATCAGTGGCTAATTCACTAGGACGAAAATTTGTAAGAATGAGTTTAGGTGGAGTAAAAGATGAGGCTGAAATTCGAGGCCACAGAAAAACGTATGTAGGAGCAATTCCAGGACGAATTGTATCTGCATTAAAGGAAGTTGGTTACAAAAATCCAGTATGTCTTTTAGATGAAATAGATAAAGTATCAAAGGATTATAAAGGAAATGTAGAAGATGCTCTTCTTGAGGTGCTAGATTCAGAACAGAATAAGACCTTTAGGGATCACTATATAGATGTAGAGTTTGATTTGTCAAAGGTATTATTTATAACTACAGCAAATACTTTAGATACTATATCTAGACCACTATTAGATAGAATGGAAGTAATAGAGGTTTCAGGCTATACTACAGAAGAAAAGTATGAAATAGCAAAGAAATATTTAGTACCTAAAGTTATGAAGGAATATTCTGTGGAAGATGGTCAGATTATAGTTAATGAAAGTGCTTTAAGAACTATAATAGATAGATATACAAGAGAATCAGGAGTTAGGAATCTAGAAAGAAAAATAGCTTCAGTAATAAGAAAATCTATAACCGAGATAATGGAAAGTAATAAGAAAAAAATAACTATAAATTCTTTAACTGTTAAGAAGTATCTAGGTTCTGAATTGTATAGCTATGATGATTTAGATAAAGAAGATAAGATTGGAGTAGTCACAGGTCTTGCATGGACTGGATATGGTGGTGATACGCTTCCCGTAGAAGTAGCAGTAATGGAAGGCGATGGTAAACTTCAACTTACAGGCCAACTAGGAGATGTAATGAAGGAATCAGCTAAGGCGGGTTACAGTTATGTAAGGGCTCATTGTGACATGTATGGTATAGATAAAGAATTTTATAAAAATAAAGATATACACATTCATATACCAGAAGGAGCTATTCCAAAGGATGGTCCATCCGCTGGAGTTACTATGGTTACAGCTATGGTTTCTGCTTTAAATAACAGAAAAATAAAATATTCAGTAGCTATGACAGGAGAAGTTACTTTAACTGGTAGAGTATTACCTATAGGGGGACTTAAAGAAAAAAGTCTGGCTGCTTACAGAATGGGAATAAAAACTATAATTATTCCTAAAGCTAATGAAAAAGACTTAAAGGATATACCAAAAGTTATAAAAAATAAAATAAAGTTTATACCAGTAGAAAAAATTGAAGATGTATTGAAGAATGCACTAGTTGGAGAAGATAAAAATGGAAATTAAACAAGCGGAATTTAAAACTTCGGCTGTAAAGCCCACCCAATATCCAGAAGATGGAATGTGTGAAATTGCCTTTGTTGGTAGATCTAATGTAGGAAAGTCTTCACTTATTAATACTTTAACAAATAGAAGAAAGTTAGTAAAGGTAAGTGGTACACCTGGCAAAACAAGACTTATAAATTTCTTTACTATAAATAATAAGCTATACTTTGTGGATTTACCTGGATATGGATATGCTAAAGTGTCAAAAAGCGAGAAGGCTACTTGGGGAAAAATGATGGAACAATATTTAATAAATAGGCCAGAATTGAAAAAAGTAGTTATTTTAGTGGACTGTAGGCATAAACCAACTGGTGATGATATAATGATGTATGAGTGGATTAAGCATTATGGTTATGAAGTTATAGTGGTAGCAACTAAAAAAGATAAGTTAACTAAAAGTGAATTACAGAGGAGTGCTAAGGTAATAAAAGAAACCTTAAAGCTTGGAAAAGAAGATAAATTATTGTTCTTCTCTTCTTTAAAAAAGGAAGGAAAAGAAGAATTACTTGAGGAAATATTTAAAGACTTAGGACTTGAATAAAATAAAGGGTTATTGATTAGAAAAATCAATGACCCTTTATTTATGATATAATAATATTGATTTACTTTTAAACATATAAGTATATATGTGATTAAAGAGGGGTGTTTATTTGAAGATATTAGGAAATTTATTTATTATATTTATGCTTTATATTTTACCACTAGTATTTTATCTAAGAACAGTGAAAATAAAAAGAAATTCTAAGCTAATTAAAATTATAGTGATTATAGCATATATATCATTGTATTTCTTATTACCGGAACTTTATAATAATATATTACCTTTTGTTTTAATAATTTTTATTTTAGCTAATTGGGTTAGTTCAAAATGTAAGAATGATGATTATATAAAATACAGGTTTTCTTTAGGTGACTTTAAAATAGGTAAAGCATTGATATATGTGTTATTAGTTTATGGATTTATAATAATGTGTGGTTTGTTTTGGTTCTTATTACTATTATTGTTTAAAATACCTATTGAACAACAACAAGTTATAACTATGCTAAGTAATTATGATTTAGTTTCTTTTATAATAACTATTCCTTTTACAGTTATTTTTGCACCAGTGGTTGAAGAATTCGTTTTTAGGTACTTATTTTATGGTAAGTTTTTAAGAAGTAGACTTAAGGGTGAGTTTGGATTTATAATTTCTGCATCTATTGTTAGTATATTATTTGCATCTATTCACTTTAGTATTAGTGCTTTTGCTTCGTTATTTGTAGTAAGTTTTTTCAACTGCTATCTAATTGAAAAGGAAGGGTTTTGGTATTCAGTATTTACCCACTTATTTGTTAATGGAGTTTCTACTGTTATATTACTTCTAAGCAAGATAATTTTATAGTAATAACATAATAAAAAGTCATCTCATAATTTTCTTTATTGAAAATTATGAGATGACTTTTTTATCACCGATTTTATGGAAAAACATATATTGTAGTAAAGAGGCTTAGGAAAAACACACTAAAAATACTATAGATTAAATATATAAAAAAACTTCAAAAATATAATTATCAGTGTCAAAACTTAAGCAAAATCATATAGTGTATTATACAAATGATGATATAAAAATGTAAATATAATAGGAGGATAAAAACTATGAGTGACTATTCAAATCTATATCAGATGTTTGGCGGAACATGTACAGATGGAAACCCTTCTCAAAACTTTGGATTTGGAAGTGGAAAAATACTAATTTGGATAATAATAATACTAATTTTCTGTAGAGGTGGATTCGGCGGAAACCGTGGATGCGGCGGATTCGGAGAAAACTGTGGATGTGGTGGATTCGGTGGATTCGGAGGAAACTGTGGATTCGGTGGATTCGGTGGATTCGGCGGAAACTGTGGATGCGGTGGAAATGATTGCTGTTGTGATCCTTGTGATTGCTCATGCTGTTGCTGTGAACCTTGCTGCTGCAAATGTAAAGAATATTGCTGCTGCTGCGGTGGAGTAAGAAAAGATCGTAAAAAACAAAAGCATTATATTATAGAAACTGCTTCATGCAACCCATGCCAATTTACCCAATGTTGTAAACCATGTTGTGACCCATGTTGCAATCAAAATCAATGTAGTGGCAATACTGGTTGTTTTGGAAATAGTGGTTTTGGTGGCTTTGGCGGATGTAATATATGCCAAATAATTCTTATAATAGCAATTTTTCTTATAAGAAGAACACCTCAACAAGTATGTAAACCATGCTAAAGAATAAAGAGTAGATAAGCCTATAGATAAGAAAACGATAAATAAAGATTGGAGGAATGAATAAATGTGTGGATATTCAAATAATAGAGGTAACTCACAAGCATGTACTATTCTTTTAATAATAGTTATTCTTGCAAATCAAGGATTACTAGATGGTTCATCAAAGTCTAAAAATGCATTAACATTACTTTTCTTATATTGGTTATGTGGATTCAATGGTGGATGTGGAAGTAATAATATGTTAGGAAACTGCAACTTTGGATCAATGTGTGGAAACCAATGTTCATGTAGATGTGGATGTCAATGCAAGTGTAAATGCTGTAAATGTAAATGCAAAGAAAGAAAATGTAAATGCAAAAGAATAAAAGTTTGTTGTGCATAATACAATAAATATCAAACTAACTAAAGGATTATTAATTATCAAGAGAAAAAGTTAATAAGTATAAACAAATGGTTTTAAGTGATTAATCTATGATAATTAGAAAGTACACTTCACAAGAAGGAGGAATTTATGATGTGTGGATGCGGAAATATAGGAAATTCAGGTTGCGGCTTTCAACCATGTACAATTCTACTATTAATCGTAATTCTAAAAAATCAGTGTTTGCTAGACACAGAATGTAATTCAAGTGCTAGAAATGCATTAACTTTAATATTCTTATATTGGTTATGTTGCTCTGGTGGATTTGGATTTAATAGAGGAAATGTTGGATTTGGCCATAATAACTTTAATAATGGATGTTGCTGCAGAAAACAATGCTGCTGTAAATGTTGCTAAACTATAAGATGTTTAAACAAAAGTAAGGACTGCTTATAAAAGTAGAAATAACAATGGATAAAGAATGATGTAAACCATGGCCCAGTATAGGGGGGTTTCTAGAAAAGTAAGAAAATTAGCAGTCCATGTTATTCATGGATTGCTTTTTTAAAATTTTATAATAAGTAAAGAGGTGAGTAGATGGGAAAGCATAAGCATAGAAAAAGAGATAGAGAAGAAAATTATGTGCAAGAGCAAAATAATAATGGATACTTTGGAGGATATAATGGTAATAATCCAATGAATAATAATATGGGCATGAATGCAATGAATATGGCTGCTAACTTAGGTGCAATGGGAATGAATAATCCAGTTGGAATGAACAACCCAATGGGAATGAACAACCCAATGGGAATGAATAATATGGCAGGAAATAATCCGTTGGCTAGTATATTAGGAGGCATGGGCGGAAACTTTAATGGTATTCTGGACTTGCTTAGCAATTTAGGCATAGGCGGAGGTAACACAGGGGATAGTGGTGATTTAATTAGCATGATATCTTCTTTATTAGGGGGAGGTAATACGCAAGCACCTTCTAATAATGTAAACAATGGTAATAATTCAGTAAATAATCATAGTTCTATAGAACAATTTTTATCTCAGATTAAACCAGAGGATATAGAACAATTAAAAACATTGCTACAGAATATGAATTCTAATAATTATAGTGATAGTAATAATGTCAATAATGAAAATGTTGAAGAGTATACAGAGATAAAAAAAAAAGATAAAGAATCAGTAGATGAAATATTAGCTAATCTTGACTTTAATGCCATATTGAATAACATGAATAACTTGGAGTTTTCACGAATAGATTTTTCCAATGTAGATTTAAATAATTTAGACATAAATGACATTATAAAAAGTGATGAGTTTTCAGAAGAAAATATTACTACAGTAGATGAAGCAGATATAATTGAAGAGAACATATTTAGAGATGAAAAAGGGTTAACGGAGGAAGAGTATAATAAGATTATAAATATATTGATTAGACTCATTGATCCAAATAAGATTAAATTATTACAAAAAATTTTTGAATATAATAATTTAGAAAAAGATTAAAATATTTAAAAAAGATGTATATAAAATATAATTTAGTCAATAATAAAAATGTAATGGAAGTTAAAATCTCCATAAACCTCTAGAAGTAATTTTAGAGGCCCCCCCATCCCCCTGGGACCGTTAGGTCCCATTTTTATTTTTTGAATATAATAATTCCAATAATGGGAGGAGAAAATTAAAAAGGTAAAATAACTTAATATATATTAACAGAGGTAATTTTAAATGGAAAATCATTATCATTATATTTATTTATCATTAAATTTATAGTTAAACTACTTACTTTTTTACTATCAGATGTGCTTATTACTCTAAAGTTTAATATCCAATTTTCACAGGTTATATTTCCTGTATTATCCCAAGCTAAATCTGTAAAATAACCATCTTGAAATTTATAATAATTTGATCCATTAGCAAGTCTAAAAATACTCTCTAAATCTGAACCGCTTATTTGAGAGTAAAAATAGTTGGGAACAGACAAGTAAGGGTCAGGCAAACTTTCTATTAGGCATATAAAGTTAGTTATAGTATCCTTGCCTGGTAAAGATGTAGTCAGATTATCATTAAATTCTTTAAGGGAGCCTTTATTATATAAATATCCCTTTAAATTAATATTATTATCTTGAAAATTACCTGATATAATTTTAGGAGTTCTACTATTAGCACTATCTATAAATCCTAATAAATTATTAGTAGAACAAAATATGTCATCATATCCATTTCCATTCCAAGAAAAAATATGTTGAACAGCTTTATTATGAAAAGAGCTTTGAATAAATATTTCTTTAGAATTATCTCTAGAAATATCTAAGGTAGATACCCTTACAGGCCAATACTTGCAGTATTCTCCAAGGGTCTGCAAATTTTTATCATAGTTTAAACTATAGGTTTCATTACTATTTAAATTTACCTGAGCTAATAAGTCAGAGTTGGATTTTTTAATAAGTATGGAATCTTTTTTATTATCATTATTTAAATCTTCATTAATTACAATATTTTCTTCAGATAAGTTGAATACATTTTTCTCTTTTAAGTTATCTTCAAAAAATAGTTTAAAAAAACATAAAGTAGCTAATACAAATAAGAATATATTAAATAATTTAGTATGCAAATTATTTTTCTTATACACTATAATCACCCCTCTATAAATTATATGTGTAAAGAGAGATAATAATTATTAAAAATTAGACAAATAAAAAAGAGATTAGATGATCTAATCTCTTATTTTGATTTCTTGCACATAGGGCATAGTCCATAAAAATATACTTTATTAGAAATAATCTCATAATCTGTATTATCTTTTACACTAGAATTTAGAAAATCAAAGTTAACACCTTCTAAATCATCTACCCTAGAGCATTTTATACAATGTATATGAGGATGTGGATCAGCAAAACCATCATATCTAAAGTTGCCTTCTCCAACATTAATCTCTTGAATTAAATTAACGTCTACTAAAACCTTTAGCGTTTTATAAACTGTTGCTAAACTCATAGTTGGATACGCTTCTTTTAAAGCTTTATGAATTGTTTCAGCTGATGGATGTTCTTTTGTTGATTTCAAGTAATTGTATACGGCTATACGCTGAGGTGTAAGTTTCAGTTTTTTTTCTTTGAAAACTTGGGTAAAATTAATATCCATTGAATCACCTCTATAGTTATTTATTATAGATATTATATAATAAATATTATCCATTGTCAAAGGGAAAGAATGGATAATGATTATTATATAATATAGCTATATTATATAATATATTATAGCAATTACAATAAAATATTTATATAAATTTAAAAAATTAATTCAATTAATAAGAAGTCACTCATATATTATAGTATAAGAGAGGAGGAGAATGACTTGAAAAAAACATATGTGTTAGATACTAACGTTATATTATATTCATCAGGAGCATTATTATCTTTTGGTAATAATGATGTAGTAATACCAGAGGTGGTATTAGAGGAGCTGGATGATTTTAAAAAAAATAAAACTGACCTTGGGTTAAATGCTAGACAGGCATCGAGAATTATAGATGGATTAAGAAAGTTAGGAAATTTGAATGAAGGAGTACCTCTTCCTGGTGGTGGTAAATTAAGAATAGAGACTAATTGCTTAAATGCAGAAGTTCCAAAGTTTTGGGATAGAAATAAAGCTGATAACAGGATACTCCAAGTATGTAAGGCATTAAAAGATGCTGGGGAAGATGTTATATTAATTACAAAGGATACCTTTGAAAGAATAAAAGCAGATATTGTTAATGTAAAAAGCGAAGATTTTTATGAGAAGGTAGTTCCAGCTGGAGATGAGCAGTATACTGGTAGAATGGAAGTCTATGTTTCACAAGATAAGCTTTCAGAATTCTATTCAAAAAAGGTTATATCTAAAAATGACATAGTATGTTATCAAGAAGAAAATGATGAGTATTATACTCCTACCCTTTATACAAATCAATTTTTAGTTATGCATTCCTTAGAAAATAAAAAACAAAGTGCACTAGGCAGATTTGATGGAGAAAATATAGTACATTTGCATTATAAGGATAGCAAACCCCTTGGATTAAGTGCTAGAAATGTAGGACAAAGATTCATGTTAGAGTGTCTATTTACGTCATCTAATATGGCTCCTTTAAGTATAGTAAAAGGTCCAGCAGGAACAGCCAAAACATTATTTTCTTTAGCAGTAGGATTACAGAAAATTATAGAAGAAGAAACTGGTGAATATAGAAAGATATTAGTATGTAGACCTAATGTAACTATGGATGAAGAAATAGGCTTTTTACCAGGTACTGAAGAACAAAAAATATCTCCATTTATGAGACCTATTTTTGATAATTTAGAAGTTCTAGTAGATTCAGATGAAAAAGAAAGATATAAAAATGAAAAAGAGTTACAAGATAAGGTAAATGAATTATTTGATAGAAGGATTATAACCACTGAAGCCATAGCATATTTAAGAGGTAGATCAATAATAAGACAGTGGGTAATTATTGATGAGGCTCAAAATCTCTCTCCAAAGCAAGTAAAGGCAATTACAACTAGGGTAGGTATTGGAACAAAACTTATACTTATTGGAGATCCAGACCAAATAGATCACCCCTTTATGGATTCTAGGTCTAATGGGTTGTGTTATGCATCTGAAAGAATGAAAGGTAGTAAATTGTGTTACCAAGTAACTTTGAAATATGATGAATGTGAAAGATCACCACTATCTTTTGAAGCTGCTCAACGTTTGTAGTATAAATCGCAAATTTATTAGGATATAATAATTTTTATAGTATTTATATAATAGTAAAGAATCGATAAGTATTTTATAATATTTATTGGTTCTTTTTTTGGCTCTGTAGTTAATTAAAGTGATAAATGTTACAAATGCTCCAATATTATATTTAAGAAAAGTTATTAATACATGGAGTGAGCATAGCTAAAATTGCACCTATTTAAAATGTTACATATGGAACTAGTTAAATATATAAATAGTTAAATAGTTAAATAGTTGTTTTATCCATGCGGGTTTCAGCTATTTTTGTATTTTAATAGTGTAACTAAGTCTATAGTAAAGATATAATACAAGTGTTATTTATTAAACTGGCTAGTTGAAAAAATAATAGAAATTTTATATTAATAAAAGAATTAAAAAGATTGATAAAAATATGATATACTAGGAGTATTGCAGAAGGAGTGAAAAGGATGAATAACAATTATTTACTGGGAAGAATCTTAGTGATACCAGCAATTTTAGTTGCATTTACATTTAAGGGATATATTCAATCTAAAATTGCTATAAAACTTGGTGATGATACCCCAAAAGAGTATGGAAGAAATACTTTAAATCCTTTGAAGCACATCAGTGTATTTGGGTTTATATTTATGCTTATAATAGGTTTTGGATGGATAAAACCTGTAGAAATTAATAAATCAAATTTTAAAAATCTTTATAAAGATGATTTAAAAATAAGACTTGGAGGACTTCTAACTACTTTGACTATAGGATTTATAGCTACAATAGCTCTAGCTTTATATGTCAAGTTTATACCAGGAAATAGTGATATTAAGTATATAATATATTTAATTATCCAACAAACAGCTATAATAAATTGTTCTTGGTTTATATTAAATTTATTACCTATACCAGGTTTTGATGGATTTAGCATAATAGTAGATATATTAGGAGATAAATCTGAAAGATTTCAAACAATAATGTATAAAAATAATATGTTAATATTTATTATATTAGTTCTACCTATTATAGGTGGATTTTCAATTTTAGATTATGTAGTTGGAATACCAGGTCAGCATATATATGATATTTTTGCAGCTATAGCTACATATTTATTTTTATAGAGTTTATACAGACAAAATAAATATATAATATAAATTAATAAACTAATATCGAGGAGAGAAATTTATGAGACTTAGAAAAAAGCATTGGGCAAGACCGGAATTAGAAGCTAGTGATATTGTAATATATGATAAATATGGTCATTGCGGAAAATGGAGAGAAGAATTTGAAAATAATAATCCTATTCATTTAGAGTTAGGTTGTGGTATGGGAGGACATATTAGTCAACGTGCAATTAAAGATAGAAATGTAAACTATATAGGAATAGATTTAAAAGATGAAGTTGTAGTATATGCATTAAGGAAAGTTATGGCATCATTTGAAGGAATAGAAAGAGCAAAGGATATAAATGCAAGACTTATAGTTCTTAATATAATGCTTATAGACAACGTATTTGGTAAAGATGAGATAGATAGAATATATATAAACTTCTGTAATCCTTGGCCGAAAAAAAGTCATAACAAGAGAAGACTTACATATACGAAATTTTTACAATCATATAAAAAGTTTTTAAAACCAAATGGAGAGATATGGTTTAAAACCGATGATGTAGATTTATTCAATGATTCTCAAGAATACTTTAAAGAAGCAGGATTTTCTTTAGAATTTATAACCTATAATTTACATAATAGTGGATTTGAAGATAATGTGGTTACAGAGTATGAAAGCAAGTTTACAGCTATGGGAATGAAAACTATGTTCTTAGTGGCAAGATTAAAATAAAAATAAGAGGCAAGATTTAGCTTTAGATTGATGTTGAATCTTGTTTTTTCATTTTTATAATGTATTTAATCTATAGATATTTCAAATAGAAAATAAGAAAACTATAAGTATATTAAATAAATTTTGACTATAAATAGTGCCTTTGCTATATTTATGTAGGTAAATGAAATAGTAAAACTATATGGGGGGAATTAATATGAGAAAAAAGGCATTATTATTAGCTATGAGCTTAATGCTAACTACTACTATTTCCTTGGTTGGTTGTGGTAAAAAAGAAGAAGTAAAACCAGAAACAAATTCTTCAAAAGGAGCTCAAGTTGAAGAAAAGGTTAGTTTTAAAGGTAAGTACATAGTAGATGTTTCATATGTAAAAGAAAGTTTAGAAAAAGAAAATCTACTTCTCATTGATGCAAGGGGTGAAGAAACTGCAAAAAAAGGAACTATTCAAGGAGCAATGGCTATGGCATGGCAGTCTATTGCTAAAGTTGAAGATAGCAAAACTGGAGATGAGATGTGGGGTACTATTCTAGAACCAGAAGAGTTAAGTAAAAAGCTAAGTAACCTTGGTATTGATAAAGATAAAGAGATTATTATTTTTGCAGCGGCTAAAAATGGATGGGGCGATGACGGAAGAATTTTATGGGAGCTTGTAGCAGCAGGCTATGATAATGTTAAAATGGTTGATGGTGGATACGATGCTATGGTATCAGCAGGGTTACCGGTAGTAAAGGAGATTGCTACACCGGAGCTAGCAGATGTAAAAATTGAGGCTATTGATGATACTCATTTAATTAACACTGATGCTTTAAAAAAAGAATATGAAAATGTAAAGGTAGTAGATGTTCGTGCTGATGAAGAGTATGAAGGAAAGACCTTGTATGGTGAGGCAAAAGGTGGTCATTTACCAGGGGCAATACACATTAAATACACAGATTTATTTAATGAAGAAGGAAATTTAAAGTCAAATGATGATTTAACAAAAATATTTGAAACATCAGGATTGTCAAAAAGTGATAAGATAGTAACCTATTGCACAGCAGGTATTCGTTCTGCATATATGCAGTTAATTCTTGAAATGTGTGGATTTGAAAATTCTCTAAATTATGATGAATCATACTATAGATGGTGTGCGGTAGAGGAAGTTGAAAACTAATATCATAAAGTTAATATTATAAAATAAAGTATTCTTTGATATCAAAGAATACTTTATTACAATAGAAAAACATTATATCTAATACAAGAAATAATACAAATTACTGAATAGCTTGGATATTATATATGATACAAAAAAGATAATAAGTAAATATGATTTTCTATGGATAAATATACATAGTTAAAGTAAGGAGTATGTTATGGAAAAGAAATTGACACACAAAAAAAGAAATTTAGGAAAAATCTTAATATTAATTATTATAGTATCACTAGGTTTAGCATATTTTTTCATACCAACTTTCAATTCAAAAGTAAATGGTATCTTTATGTTATTCCGCTCTATGAGTATTGAGTCTGTGGCTGGATATATAAGATCCTTTGGAATATATGCAGTATTAGTTTCATTTTTACTAATGGTGTTTCAATCAGTAGCAGCACCCTTGCCGGCATTTCTAATAACCTTTGCCAATGCTGCTATTTTTGGATGGTGGAAGGGTGCTCTATTATCATGGATTAGTTCTATGACAGGAGCAGCTTTGTGTTTTTATATTGGAAGAATTCTTGGACGAGATGCTGTTGAAAAACTTACTAGTAAATATGCAATGGCAAGTGTGGATGGGTTCTTTGAAAAGTATGGTAAACATACAATTTTAGTATGTAGATTATTGCCTTTTGTATCCTTTGATTTTATATCCTATGCAGCAGGACTAACATCTATGGGATTTTTAGAATTTATAGTGGCTACAGGGATTGGACAATTACCAGCAACTGTTGTTTATTCCTATATAGGTGGTATGTTAACTGGTGGAGCTCAAATGATTGTTACGGCGTTATTAATACTTTTTGCAATAACTGTATTAGTATTTATGTTTAAACAGATATATAATGAGAGACAAAAGAAAAGTAAAAAATAAAATGCAGAGTTAAAATTCACTCTGCATTTTATAATAAAAGTTATTTTTCTAATAATTCATCATATGGCCAACCTTTTTGGCCTTTTTCTAATATAAACATTCTCTTTGCATCCACACTTTTAGTTGTTAAGTAATCAATAGTGTTTTTAGCACCACCGCCACCACCTGGGCAAACAACTATTATTGGCTTATCTGTTTTATTAATTTCATCTAAGGTAACATCTATTTTAGATCTTAAATCATCAGTATCTGCTGGATAAGCATAAGTTGGAACAGTACCAACAATATGATGTGCATCGTAATCTTCTTTTGGCTGTATATCTATTAAATAAATATCATCTTTATTTTCAATAGCAGTTTTTAATTGTTCAGCTGTATAATATTGATATTGTTTTTCTTCGCCTTCTTTTGAAGTATCCTTTGATTTACTACATCCCATAAGCATAGTTGAGATAATTAAGCAAAGAGCAAGTAGAAGAGTAAGTTTCTTTTTCATTTTATATCCCTCCGTAAGTAAATTAATATATTTATTATATTGGTTTCTATTACCAAAGTTATTATATATAAAGGATACATTAAAATCAAATAGGGAAATTAAATTGAAAGTAATAGGTGTATTAGAGATAGCTATACTTATTGACAATAATTATTATTAAAGCTATACTTTTTTTGTTGAAATAAAAGGATATGAAATAGGGGTCAATAGTACCTCTTATTTTTATGCATAGAAAGGTAGTGTTATAAGAGGATGGTTAAGGGGAAAATAAGCATAAAAACTCATCAACTTCTTAGTTTTAGTTCACTATTTATTGAGCTTTCACCAGGAGAAAATGTATTTTGGCCAGGGTGTGCTATTTTATCTATGGGAGAAGAAATAGTGATGAAAACCTATGAACTTTTAAAAACACAGATACCTGATTTAAAATTAAGTACTATGTGCTGTGGAAAACCTTCACTTCATATAGATGGGGGAAAACCTTATGAGAAAAGAAAACAGTTTTTAAATAAGGCTTTTGAGAAAAATGGAGTAAAGAAAATTTATACTTTATGTCCTAATTGCCAAAATACTTTGGTTGAAAATAGCAATTGTGAAATAATATCAGCATGGACAGTTTTAGATGAGATAATCCCCAAAAATAAATATAATATATATAAAGGAAGAAAATTATCCTTACATGATCCTTGTCCAATAAGAGGTTATTTAGAGAATGCTGTTGCTGCAAGAAATATATTAAATAAACTAGGAGTAGATATATTAGAGTTCCCTAATAATAGGGATAGAACAATTTGTTGTGGGAAAAAAGATATGATTATGACTTTATATCCAGAAAAAGGTCAAAAGCTATTTGAAATTCGTGCAAAACAAGCACCATCCAAAGAAATAGTGACATACTGCAGTTCTTGTGTAGATACTTTTAGAAAAAATAGTTTTGAAGCATATCATATTTTAGAATTATTATGGGAAACAAAGGCTAATGGGTCTTGGAAGAATAGGTATAATTCTGTAAGGAAGAGTAAGAGGTAAGATTGATAATGTTAGATACAAGGGGAAGAAAATATTTTGATAGAATATTTGATAAAATCGGAAGAAGTTTTCTTAAAATCGGTTTCATGCCAACACATATAACTATTATTGCTGCTATTGTTGGAATTGTAGGAGCTGTTTCATTTTCCTTTGGTAAGTTTATTTTATCAATAATTTTATTATGGATTTCTGGATTTTTAGATGCTGTAGATGGTTCTATGGCAAGACAAAGCGGTAAGGTTTCAGAGGTAGGTACATTATTAGATATATGGCTTGATAGATTAGTTGAAATTTCATATATAATATCCTTTGCTATAGTATGTAATGAGGCAACCTTTACCTTAATGATATTAGCTTGCACTATAATTTTATCTATGACGGTATTTTTGACTAGTGGAATGCTCTTAGAAAATACAGGTATAAAAAGTTTTCATTATCAAGTTGGATTAATGGAAAGAACTGAAGGGTTTATAATGTTTACCTTTATGATAATCTTTTATTCTCATATGAAAATATTAGCATTTATTTATGCCGTGTTAATTTTATATACAGCAGTACAAAGACTATATATGGCAATTAAAGTATTAGGAGGTAACAATGAAAAATAGGAAATTAAAATCAATACTTTTGATAATTCTTTCCATAATACTTGTTTTTGGACTTGTAGCCTGTGGTAAGAAAAATGATAAAGCTGAAGTGGTAAACTTATATGGATGGGGTGGAGATGAAAGAGTTAACACTTGGATTGATAAGGAATTGGCAGTTTATGTAAAAGAGGACTACAATATTACTTTAAATCGTATTCCTATGAATATTGATGAAATTTTACTGAAACTTACTAATGAAAAAAGTTCTACAGAAAAAGGGACTATTGATATTATATGGATAAATGGTGAAAATTTCCATTATGCTAAGGAAAATGAGCTTTTGTATGGACCTTTTTTAGATAAATTAGAAAATGCACAAAGGTATATAGACTTAGAAGGTGATGCTGCAAATAAGGATTTTGGGTATCCTACAGAAGGATATGAAGCGCCTTGGGGAACAGCTCAATTTGTATTAAATTATGATAGCGATAAGATAAATATACCACCGACTAATGCAGAAAAGTTAAAAGAGTATGTAACAAAGAATCCTGGTAGATTTACATATCCTCAGGCTAGTGATTTTACTGGCTCAGCCTTTGTTAGAACAGTACTTTATGATATTATTGGTTATGATAATCTGAAAGATTTACCAACAGATTATGATGCAGTTAAAGAAGCTATGGCACCTGCATTAGAATACCTTAAAGGGATTGAGCCTTATCTATGGAAAAAAGGGGAGGTTTACCCTACAGATTCTGCTCAACTAGATGGTTTATATCAAGATGGTGAAGTTGATATTGCCATGGATTACAATGCTAATAAAGCTTTAAGTAAAGTAATGGATAAAAGTTGGCCTGTGTCTACTAAATCCTTTGTATGGGATAAAGGAACTCCATTTAATACACATTATTTAGCCATTGCAGCTAATGCATCTAATGTAGATGGAGCATTAAAGGTAATTAATGCTGCCTTATCAGCTGAAATGCAGATGTCTAAAGCAGACTTAAGAGGATGGGCTGATTTACCATCTATTGAGTACAATAAGTTAAGTGAGGAACAACAGAAGGAACTTGATGAGAAGCTTACTCCAGATAAAGAGTATGAGCATACAATTCTAAGATATGAAGAACTTTCAAAGCATCAACAAGCAGAATTAAAATCAGACTTAGTGGTAATTATAGAAAAGGTATGGGAGGATGTGATTCTTTTTGATAAATAATAAGCAGAGACAAAAGGTTAAAGGTGGATTAATGATTATTCCATCTTTATCTGTGATAGTTGTAATTACTATGTTTGTTATTATCAATACCTTTATGGAAAGCTTAGGATATATTCCTGAGCTTTCCTTTAATAACTTTACATTTAAATATTATAAAGAGTTATTTTCAGATCCTGTTTTTTTAAATAGTTTATACTATAGTTTTAAAATATCCTTAGTATCTTCAGTAATTGCTACAGTTTTAGGTAGTTACCTAGGATATTACATATCAAAATCAAGGAATAAATTTATAAATGTTTTATATAGATTGCCAATTCTACTCTCCTATGTGGCAGCGGCAGTTCTTATATATACAACTTATAGTGATAAGGGCTTACTATTTCACATAATATCATTATTAGGATTTTCTAATATAAATATAAATTTAATTTTTAACTCCAAGGGAATAGCAGTAATACTTTTAAATATTTTTAAAGGTATGCCTTTCATAGCATTTAGTGTTGTTCCTATTTTTATGAAAGTAAATAAAAATTATAGGTTTATAGCACAGAACTTAGGATGTACAAGATTTCAGTATATAATAAAAATTCTTTTACCTTTAGCTAAGAGAGCTATATTTACTTCATTTTTAGTAATATTTAATTTTAATATGTTTACTTATGAAGGTTTTTACTATCTAGGACCATCAAACCCAATTTCTATAGGGGTTTATGCTTATAAAACCTACCTAAATGCAGATTTATCCAATAGAATATATGGAATGGCTATAAATATGATAATGATCATAATATCTTTAATATTATGTGTGCTTTATTATAAAATGATAAAGGATAATGGACAAGAGGAGGTAAGGGAGTGAGAAGGTGGATTAAAAGTGTATTCATATTTTCTATACTTATATTTTTAGTACTTCCTATAATATCTATGATAGTTTGGGTCTTTTTTAAAAGTTGGAAAGCAACGGATATTTTACCTAATACTTTTACACTAGATGGTTTTAAATACTTTTTTACATCAGGAGATTGGTTTATTGGAATAAAGTCTATTTTCTTTTCTATAGAAGTAGCATTAATATCTTTAGTTTTAAGTATCATGGCTGCAAGATTTTTTATAACTACCCATATAAAGTATAAAGTTACATTGGAAAGCATTTTTTATTTACCTATGTTATTACCAGTAATAAGTATATGTTTAGGAAGTCATAAATTATTTCTAAACTATTTTACTTCTTGTAGTATTGCTGTTTTAGTGTTACATATTTATTTTTCCTTACCCTATGCATTTAAATTAATATATTCCTATTATACTGTTTGGGGTATAGGAGATGAGCTTACAGCTCGAGGATTGGGTGCATCTTTTTGGCAAGCATTTAAATATGTGAATATACCACTATATGCTCAAGGGTATGCATCAAGTTTTTTTATGGCATTTATTATATCTTACTCTCAGTATTTCATAAACATGTTTATTGGAGATAATAGCCATGTTAATTTTTCTATGATTATGACACCGTATATAGGAAATTCTAACAGAAATATAGCTTCGGTATATACATTAATGTATATACTCCATGGAGTAATAGTAATGATAATGAGTTCATATATAACAAAGAAGTACAGTGATGATAAATATAGGGAGATGGGTTAAATATGAGTAAGATAGAGCTTAAAAACATATATTTTTCTATTGGTAATAAGGAAATTCTAAAAAATATTAATTTAACTATTGAAGATGGAGAGTTTTTCTCTATATTAGGTCCTAGTGGGGCAGGAAAGTCTACAATTTTTAAGACTATTACAGGGGCTATATTACCTAATGAGGGAGAGCTTAGATTAGATGGTGAGATTATTAACTATTTACCTATGGAAAAAAGAAATGTAGTAATGGTACACCAAGGAAATCAACTTTTTCCACATATGACGGTAAGAGAAAATGTAGAGTTTGGATTAAAAATGAGAAAGTTTCCAAGGAAATATATTGATGATAAGGTCAAATTTCTTGTTGAGTTTTTTAACATGAGTGAACATATGAAAAAGTACCCCCATCAACTTTCTGGGGGACAACAACAGTTAATATCATTAATGAGAGCTTTAGCTATAGACCCTAAGGTACTTTTGCTTGATGAGCCCTTTACAGGGTTAGATAATAATTTAAAGCATTATATAAAAGACTATATAATGAAGATACAAAGACAGTTTAGAATTACTACCATTATGATCACTCATGAAAAAGAAGATGCTTTTTCTATGAGTAGTAGAATAGCTTTTATATTTAAAGGAAGTATAGCTTTAGTAGACAAAACAGAAAACTTAAATATATTAACTAATATACCTTGTATTGATGAATACTTAGGTGAAATTACTACTTTAGGGGATGGAAGGATTATTTTTTCTGATAGAATTATAAAGATAAAAAATAAGGAGTCAATTATTTAATTGATATCCTTATTTTTTATATTATATAGTTAAATGTTATGGGGAATTTCATATGAGGTTTATTTTAAGAATTAGTTTTTCCTATCTTTTTTCCAAGGATTAAAGAGAAAATCGTCAGCAATATTAGAAGTATAATTGATACCATAAATGCTGGGTTATGGATATTCAAAGCTTGATTTCCAATGTTCAAAAATACTAAGGTACCTGGAAGAATTCCAAGGATAGTAGCTAACATATAGGAACTGAACTTTATTGATGTTAATCCAGCACCATAATTAATTAAATTGTACGGCATGGCTGGTATTAACCTTAGAATAAATATAATTCCAAAGCCTTTTTTTTCATCTAAATTAAATAAGAAGCTGCTCCAGTTTTCAGGAAGCTTTCTTTGGAGTAAATTAGTAACAGCATCCTTTGCTAGGACTTTAGCCATTAAAAACATTATGGCACTATTTAAAACTGCTCCAATTAAGGTATATATGGTGCCAGGAAGAAATCCAAATAGAAGTCCTGCAGCAAGGGCTAAGATAGGTACAGGGAAAAAAGCGATTGGAAGTATAGTAAAACATAATATATAAATAAATGGTGCTAAGTAGCCAAAACCACCTATGTAATTTCTTAAAATCTCTGGAGTTAATCCTCTGAAAAATGCAAAATAGGTGATAACAAGTATTAAAAGGGTTATCATTGAAATTGTAAGTTTTTTATTTTTTTTCACAGTGTTGCCTCCTTATAGTGACTATATCTCCATAACATATAGTATATAAATTAACAGTGTAAGTCAATATATTGAAATTAGTATAGAGAATTTCTATAAGTAAAATGTAATGATTACTAAAATGTAGTAATTTAACTTTAATTTTAGTATAATTTAACTAACTGGTTGATATTTAAAGAAGAATATGATAATATACAACAAAATAGAAAGGGGTATGAGTTATGGACTTTAAAGCATTGCCAAAAATAGAATTACATTGTCACTTAGATGGAAGTGTTAGACCCAAAACTATATTAGATATAGCTACAAAAGAAAATATAGAAATACCAACTTATGATTTAGAACAATTGAGGAAATTATTAGAAGCTCCATTAGAGTGTAAATCACTAGTGGAATATTTAGATAGATTTAATATTCCAATAAAGATAATGCAAAGTAAAGAAAGTTTAAGAAGGATTACCTATGAACTTTTAGAAGATGCAGCTGAAGAAAATGTAAAGTATTTAGAAATTAGGTATGCACCGACTTTACATACAGAAAAGGGATTAACATTAGAAGAAGTTATTGAAAGTGTATTAGAGGGAATTAGACAAGGTGAAAAAGACTTTAATATAAAGGCTAATTTAATCTTATCTTGCTTAAGACATAATGGTGCAAATAGTGCATCTACAGTAGTTGAAGCAGGAAAGAAATTCTTAGGAAAAGGTGTAGTGGCTATAGATCTTTGTGGAGCAGAAAATGAAGGTTTTGCTAAGGAGTTTGTAGATGTAATAAAGGTAGCTAGAGAATATGGCTATAGAGTTACTATACATGCAGGAGAAACAGGCATAGGAGTAAATGTGGTAGATGCTATAAAACTACTTAAAGCAGAGAGAATAGGTCATGGAGTAGCAATAAGAGATCTTAAGGAAGCCTATGACTTAGTTAAAGAAAATAATGTAACCTTAGAAATGTGTCCAACTAGTAATATGCAGACAAAGGCTGTTAAAAGTTATGAAGAACATCCATTATTTAAATTTTATAAAGAGGGTATAAGAGTTTCTTTTAATACTGACAATAGAACTGTTTCTGCTACTAATGTAACTGGTGAGTGTGAAAGTATAGGTAAGGTTGTAAATATGACTTATGAAGACTATAAAAAGATATACATGGATTCTGTAGATGCTGCATTTACTACAGAAGAAATTAAAGGATATTTAAAAACATTAATATAAAATGGTTAGATTTATAATTATTATATTAAATAGCTATAATCTTAATTTTTTAAGATTATAGCTATTTATATTTTAATTTCTAGATTTAAAAGTAGATTTAAATATAATAATTATTATTAATATAACAACAGAGGTTAAGGCTATAGTACCTCCAGGAGCACAATTTAGTATATATGAAAAAATAAGACCTAATATTATATCTATAAACCCAAAAAGGATAGACAGTAATAGAGTGGGTTTAAAGCCTTTATCTAGTTGAAGAGCTGTAGCTACAGGTAGTGCAATCATTGACGACATTACAAGGATACCCATTATACGTATAGAGACAGAAATGGTAGCACCAACAAGTAAAGAAAATATATAGTTTACTGCTTTTACATTTATACCAGAAATTTTAGCGCCTTCTTCATCGAAGGTAGTATATAGAAGCTTATCATATAAAAAGTATATAACTAGGATAGATATACAACTAAGAATAACCATAATAATTAAATCTGCCTTAGTAACGGTTAGTATGCTTCCAAATAAATAGCTATTGACGTTTCCGGAAGCTTTTCCAGTGCTTATAAGGGTAATTCCTATACCAACACTAAAGGTCAAAACTATAGAAAGAATAAGTTCTGCATATTTTTTGTAGTAGTCTCTAAGAAACTCTATGGATAAACCACATATGGTTGTAAATATAAATGCACAAATTATAGGATTAAATCCCATTACTAGTCCTATAGCAACACCAGCAAAGGCAGAGTGAGCCAAGGTATCACCCATCATAGAATGTCTTTTAAGCACTAAAAATACTCCAACCATAGGACATAGTATGGATATGAATATGGCTGCTAAAAAGGCATTTTGCATAAATTCATATTGAAACATTAGAAATCCTCCTTATGTACTCTTCAGATGTATATAGAGTTCCAAAGCCATTCTCCATGGTAAGGATATGGGATGAATTTTGAAGAGCTGTTTCTAAGTTATGCTCTACAGATATAACGGTAACTCCATTCTTTTTATTTAAAGAGGCTATAAGCCCATAAATCTCTTTCATGCTTTTACTATCAACTCCAGTGGAAGGTTCATCTAAAATTAATATATCTTCATTTGCTAATATAGCCCTTGCAATAAAAATCTTTTGTTTTTGGCCTCCAGATAAGTTTCCAATAAGAGAATTTTTATACTCAAGCATATCCACTTTCTTTAAGGCTTCAGTGATTGACTCTTTATCTTTAATTTTAAGAACATTTCTATGGGCATTAAGCATTTCCCAAACAGTTATAGGAAAAGAACTATTAAAACTTTCGACAATCTGAGGAACATACCCAATTTTTTTAGAGGTTAAATTAATACTTCCCTTTTGAGGAGTAAGTAGATTTAAAATCAACTTTATTAAGGTGCTTTTACAGCTACCATTAGCACCAATTATGGATACATAGCTTTCTTTATCTATGTTTAGTGAAAGATTATCAATAATATAGGGCTTAGAATTATTATATGAAAAACATAGGTCTTTAATTTTGATCATTAGTGTTGCTCCTTTCTACAATTATAAGTCTAGCCATAATTTTACATATTATAGCTATAGTTTAAATAAAATAAAATAAAAATTATCTATGAGTGAATGATTTTTAATTAATATGACAATATTTAAAAATGTAATATATGCAAATTATTAACACTGACCTAGTACATAATAGTTGTAGGTCAGTGTTGATAATAAAATCGAATATGATATAATTATACTACTTATGAAAATCATTTTCAATTGAAGGAGAGAAAATTATGAAGAAATTAAAGGTTTTAGGAGCATTAACTTTGATAGTAGTTATGTTAACAGCATGTTCTAATAGAGAGTCAAAGAATAATGAAGAAAAGGATAACACAATAAATATTGTTACTTCCTTTTATGGTATGCAGGCTTTAACTGAGGAGATAGGGGGAGATAAGGTTAGCATAGAAAGTGTTATACCAGAAGCTATGGAACCCCATGACTTTGACATTAAAGCTAAGGATATGAAGGCCATAGAAGAAGCTGATATATTTATTTATAATGGAGCTGGCATGGAATCATGGATTGAGGATGTAGAAGCAGCTATAAGTGGAAAAGAACTAATAGTTGTAGAAGCTAGCAAAGATGTGGAACTTATAAATGCTGATGAAGAATCTGAAGAACATGAAGAAGATGAAGGACATAATCATTCAGGAAAGGATCCTCATACTTGGCTTGGGTTAAGTGAAGCAAAGATTCAAGGTGAAAATATTAAAAATGCTTTGGTAGAAAAGGATGCTAAAAATAAAGAGTATTATGAAGAAAACCTTAAAAAGTTTAATGAAAAAATAGATAATATAATTAAGGAATATAATCCAAAGTTTAAAGAACTAGCTAATAAGAATTTTGTTACAGGTCATGCAACTTTTGGTTATTTATGTAGAGATTTTGGTCTTACACAAAAGAGCATAGAGGGAGTTTTTGCAGAAGGAGAACCATCACCAAAGGAATTACAAAATCTTATGGAATATTGTAAAGGGAATAATATAAAAACTATTTTTGTTGAAGAATTAATTAGTACTCAGCTTTCAGATACTTTAGCTAAAGAAGTGGGAGCGCAGACTAAACAAATATATACTCTACATAGTAACGAGGACGGAAAATCTTTTTCTGATGTTTTAAAATACAATGTAGAAACTATATACAGTGCTATGAATAATAAATAATTATATAATGCAAAATAAGGCGTGTACTTTATAGTATACGCCTATAATTTTCCGTGAAAAAAACTTTAATGCAGGTTGTAAATAAAGGACTATAGTATATAATAATTATATAATTTATGAATAAAGGTTGAAAGGATTAAAAAAACATGGGGAAGAAGATTAGTACATGCAAATGTAATGAGGGACAAGAAAAATTAGTAGAGGAATTAAAAAAAGTTATTGGTGATGAGAATAAAATAACAGAAAATATGTGTATAGGTGCGTGTAATTTATGCAGTCACAAATACATTGCCAGGGTAGATGGTGTACTTGTGGAGAATGAGAGTTTAGATGAGATTTTAAATTCTATTAAGGAAGAAGTTCATAGAATTTAATTTTACAAATAAATTATCAATAAAAAATAATTAAATTTAATAAAATTGCATATAATATTATCACTTCTGATATATCACTATTGATAATGTACTCATTACTGATATATAATAATAATAGAACAGATATAGGAGTGATAAATATGGAAAAAATAGCTTTAATTACTGACAGTGCTAGTGACATTACTAAGGATATAGTTGATAAGTATAATGTAAAGGTATTACCTTTTAAAATAATATATAGGGATAAGGAGTATAGTGATGGAGTAGATATTACATCTAAATATGTATATGATACTTTAGAAACTAATGCACCAACCACTTCATTACCATCCATGAGAGATATGGAGGAAATGTATGATGAATTAAAAAAAGAAGGATATACTCACGCAATAGTAGTAACAATTTCTTCAAAACTATCAGGGTTTAATAATGCCATTAAACTAATATCAGAGGATCATCCTGAGATTAAGACCTATGTACATGATTCTAAGTCTATATCTAAGGGTGAAACTATACTTATTGAAGAGTCAGCAGAAATGATTAAACAAGGAAAAAGTTTTGATGAAATAGTATCAGAACTTCCTAAAATAACTGATAGAATAAATATATACTTTGTTATAGGAACCTTAGAATATCTTATAAGAGGGGGAAGAATTGGAAAGGTAGCTGGAACTATAGCTCAATTTTTAAATCTTAAACCAATTGTAAGTGTAGATAAGGAAGGGGAGTATTATACTTATGCAAAGGTTAGAGGAAGAAAACAATCTTTAAATAAAATTTATGATATTGTAGTATCAAAATTAAATGATAAAAAATATGATATTCATATAATGCATGGTGAAGCTGAAGCAGAGGCTATGACATTGCTAGATAAATTTAAAGCTCATAAAAATGCTAACTTCGTAAATTTCGGGGGTTATCTAAGTCCAGTATCAGGTGTTCATTCAGGACCAGGATTCATAGGAGTACTTATCTATGAAAAGGAGTAGGTTGATATGGTGGAGGATGAATTAGGGAGAGATCTAAATGATATAAAAGCTGAAGAAAAGAAACTTTATGAAGAATATAAAAGAAAATTACAAGAGCTTAGAAAGGTAAAAACAGAAAATGAAGCAGTAGGCCAAGTGTTTACTAAAGGATTATTGCCAATATACACATTATATATATTGGTTCAGGGGCCTACTAATGGAAATGATATATCTCATCAAATAGGAAAGCGTACTAATGGATTTTGGATACCTAGTACAGGTGGAATATATCCATTGCTTAAAAAACTGGAGAAACAAGGATTTATTGAAGGTAGTTGGGATGAAGAAAAAAAGTCCCAGAAGATATATAGGATTACAAATAAAGGAACTGAAGAGTTTGAACATAAAAAAGAGTTATTAAAATCAAAGATAGAAGAGGCATTAGAAGTATTTAAGATAATAAAAAAAGATTTATATGATTAAAAGGTTCCATAAGCTTATTAGCTTATGGGACTTTTTAATTAGTAACACAGTGAAGCTATTTCAACATACAAAAGTTTCGTATTTCGAATTAAATATATTGAAATAAAAGGTAATTTCTTGTATTATATATGTAGTAGAAAATTAATTATTTCTAAAATTATAGGGGAGATTTATAATTTAGGGGGGAAAATATGGATAAAATTAAAGAACTATTAAAGTATGCAAAGAAATATAAGAAACGATATTTTATAGGGATATTTTTTCTTATACTAGTAGACTTTTTACAACTTGTTCCACCAAAAATTCTAGGTTTTTTAACAGATAGTTTTGCCTTAGGAAGTGCTAATAAAATTACTTTAGTTAAATCTATAGTATATATATTAGTTATAGCATCTGTTATAGCTATTGGAAGATTTATGTGGAGAATATATGTAAATGGTACTTCACGAAAAATAGAGTACGATATAAGAAGTAAATTTTTTAAGCATCTACAAGGGTTATCTTCTAATTTTTACAATGAAAGAAAAACTGGAGATTTAATGGCTTTAGCAACAAATGACTTGAATGCTGTAAGAATGGCACTAGGTCCCGGCGTTATTATGTTTTTTGATGCAGTAGTGTTGACTATTGCCACTATTGTTATTATGCTAACTATTAATGTACCACTTACCTTGTTATCATTAATCCCACTTCCTTTTGTAGCATTTGTATCTCAGAAATTTGGCAAAAGAATACACAGAAAATTCACAAAAGTACAAAGATGCTTTTCAAAACTTACAGATATAGTTCAAGAAAATTTTTCAGGGATTAGAATAGTTAAATCTTTTGTTCAAGAAGAAAGGGAATATGAAAAGTTCATAGAAGAGAATGATAAAAATTTTCAAGTAAATATGGAATTTATAAGAATTTGGGGAGTATTCTTTCCTTTGATAGAATTTATTTCATCCTTAAGCTTTGCATTACTAATAGTAGTGGGGGGAACTTTTGTAGTTTTGGGAAAAATATCTCTTGGGGACTTTGTGACCTTTAACATGTATCTTGGAAACTTAGTTTGGCCAATGATGGCTATAGGACAAGTAATTAATAATTTACAAAGAGGATTTGCATCCCTTGAAAGAATAGAAGAAGTCTTAAATACAAAACCTGATATAGTAGATTGTTGTACATCATATGTGGATAAATTACAAGGTGATATAGTTATAAAGGATTTAACTTTTAGCTATAATAATACAACAACACCAGCTCTTAAAAATATAAATTTAAGAGTAAAGCAAGGAGAAACTCTTGGGATTGTGGGTAAGACTGGAAGCAGTAAAAGTACTCTTATAAGTTTATTGCTTAAACTCTATAATGTGGAAGACGGAAAGATTTTTATAGGGGATAAAGATATAAATAGAATATCTTTAAATAGTCTTAGAACTAATATTGGGTTTGTATCACAGGATCCTTTTTTATTTTCCACTAGCTTAGCTGAAAATATAGGACTTGCATTTCATGAAGTAGATATTGAAAAAATACATGATGCAACTAAAAAGGCAGATATTTATGATAATATAATAGACTTTCCAAAGAAGTTTGAAACTATAGTGGGAGAAAGAGGAACTACTCTTTCAGGAGGGCAAAAACAAAGATGTTCTATAGCCAGAGCTCTTATTAAAGATCCCGATATCCTAATTTTAGATGATTGTTTATCAGCAGTAGATGCAAAAACTGAGGCTATAATTCTTGAGAATTTAAAAGATGTAATGAAGAAGAAAACTTCTATTATAGTATCTCATAGAATTTCAGCAATTAAAGATGCTCATAATATCATAGTTCTAGAACAAGGAAAAATTGTTCAAGAAGGAACACATGAAGAGCTTAAAAATATGCCAGGAATTTATAAAGATATATATGAAAAACAACAGATTGAGCAAGAAATTATGGAAGAGGAGGAGATATAATTATGGAAAACTTTAATCAGGAAGATGAAGTATTGGATAAGCAATATGACTCCCTTTTGATGAAAAGGCTCTTAAAATTTGCATTGCCATATAAAGGCTTAATGGGAATAGTAGTAATTATAATGTTTTTAGTAGTGTGCTTAGATTTGTCTGTTCCCTTTATAATAAAAAATGTTATAGATAGTAATATTAATCCTTTAAGTGGAAAATATTCTATTATAGAAGAAGCTGAAAATAGTTCAATAGCCATAGGGGATAAATATGTAGTAAGGGGAGAAAGAGATGGAGCAATAAGAGCTTCAATAGTATATGATGAGAATAATGAACCCTATGTTATAGAGGGTGAACCAAGGAAAAACACAGCCTATGAAATATCAGGTGAAAAGTTTTTTCAAGATAACAATGAATTTAAAGCTCATGAAATAACTATAAAAGATATAAAAGTATTAAGAACTAATGATTTAGATTTGATAAAGTGGAGTGCTATTATAATATTGCTAATTTATATAGTAATATTTATACTAAACTATATTCAAATTTATTTGTTACAGTATACTGGTCAAAAGATTGTATATAATATAAGAGCTGCAATATTTAAGCATGTAGAGAGTTTATCATTATCTTTCTTTGATAAGAGTCCAGTGGGAAGATTAGTAACTAGAATTACAAATGATGTAGAAACCTTAAATGAAATGTACACATCTGTGTTAGTATATTTAATCAAAGATTTATTTCTTGTTAGTGGCATTGTAATTGCTATGTTTCTATTAGATATAAAATTAGGAATAGTATCAATTATAACCCTTCCATTAGTAGTTGCTTTAACCTTTATATTTAGAAAATATGATAGAGAAGCTTATAGGAAAGTAAGAACTAGATTATCTAGAATTAACTCTAATTTATCTGAAAATATAAGTGGTATGAAGACTGTGCAGATATTTGGAGTTGAAAGTAAAAAGTATAGTGAATTTGATGAAATTAATACATCATATTCCACAGCTGCAATGGAACAAATTAAAGTATTTGCTATATTTAGACCACTTATGGATATGACTTATCAATTAGCTCTATGCATATTAATTTGGGTTGGTGGTACAGCAGTTCTAAATTTAACAATAGAATTTGGAGTGTTATATGCATTTGTAATATATATACAAAAACTATTTCAACCAATATTTGATTTATCTGAGAAATTTGATATACTTCAGTCTTCTATGGCTTCCTCAGAGCGTATATTTATGTTATTAGATAATGATTCTATAATTAAAAACCCAAAGGAGCCTAAACATATAGGACGTGCCCAAGGAGATATTGAATTTAAAAATGTTTGGTTTGCATACAATGATGAAGACTGGGTATTAAAAGATGTAAGCTTTAGAATTAGAAAAGGTGAAACGGTAGCCTTTGTTGGAGCAACGGGAGCAGGAAAAACCTCAATAATAAGTCTCATAACTAGACTTTATGATATTCAAAAGGGCGAAATTCTGATAGATGGAGTTAGTATTAAAGAAATGTCTAAGGACGAACTTAGAAAAAATGTAGCTACAGTGCTTCAAGATGTATTTCTATTTGCTGGTGATATAAAAGGAAATGTAAGATTAAATAATGAGAATATAACAGATGAAGAGATTGTAAAAGCGTGTAAATATGTAAATGCAAATATATTTATTGAAAAGTTACCAGATAAATACAATGCTGAGGTTAATGAGAGAGGAACAACCTTTTCTCAAGGTGAGAGACAACTGATTGCATTTGCTAGAGCATTAGCTTTTAACCCGCCAATTTTAGTTTTAGATGAAGCTACAGCTAACATAGATACTGAAACAGAAAGTTTAATTCAAGATGCTCTAAATAAATTAACTAAAGGACGAACTACTATAGTAGTAGCACATAGATTGTCAACTATTAAAAATGCAGATAAAATTATTGTAATGCACAGGGGTAGGATACGTGAAATTGGAAGTCATTCAGAACTATTAGAGAAAAAAGGGCTTTATAGCAATTTGTATAAATTACAATATGCAGGACAATAATTAAAGTAGTTAAATAAAAATTAAACGTAAAGGCTAGCTTGTGGGCTAGCATTTACGTTAATGTGTAAAGATTAATTAATAAAGATTTAGAGACTAAAGAAACAAAATTTATATATTTAAATAACTTATTCCATCTAAAGGAATTAACATCTGTGGTGTTGGGAAATTAGTAACTAAACCAATCAAATAGAGCGTATAGTATTTATCTGATTTTAGATTTATATTGGGAACATATAACATATCAATATCTGTATTAGCTAATTTTAATAGCATAGTATATCTACCAATAGGTAGTTCAATATAATTTCTTATGTCCTTAAAGTTTACATTTTTATAAAGTACAGTACCATTAGAAAGAACTACATCTACAGGTGGAATGTTTTCAATAAACTGAGCAATTCTAATTTTAGCTTTACCGTCAGTTGTAGAGGTTAACGGAGTTTCATCCACAGGGTATAAGCTTAACATTCTTCTTTGCATGTAAGCTACAATAGTAGTTACACTTTTGGGTGCTATAAAAATATCAACATCTGCCAAGGGAAAATCAGTATTATTAGCTCTATACACCTTTATGTTATAAGTTCCAGAAGGAAGTTTAATATAGGTTGTAAAATCTCTATACTCAAGATCAGGTATTGTTAGTTTATCATTTACATAAATATCTACATCAGGGGCTCTAGCTGCAATGTGAGCAACCCTAACATAGGCTGACATATTATCTTCAGAATTCATCATGTCATCTACTCTTGTAGGAATATTAAAGGGAACATTAATATATTGCATTATATACCTCATATAAAAATATTATCAAATATAGTATATGAAATATAATTAGGGAATGTTACAAAAGGGGACTCAATATAAAATCTAGTATATAATTATCCATAAATACCTTCATAATTACATACTAGATTTCTATTGGGTTTTTATTATTTAAAACATATCTTTTTTTCTAAGATAGTATGTAACGGCTAAAGTTATTAATCCTACAATTATACACATATACAGAAATCCATCAGAGGCATTGAAAAAAGGTATTCCACCTACATTCATACCTAAAAGACCTGATATTAAAGTTGGAATAGAAATAACTATAGTTACAGATGTTAAGTATTTCATAACTTGGTTTTGATTATTAGAAATTATAGAAGCAAATACATCCATAGTACCAGTGAGGACATCACTATATATACTACACATTTCTATAGCTTGACGATTTTCTATCATAACATCATCTAAAATATCTCTATCCTCATCATATTTTGTAAGGATTTCCTGCTTTAAAAGTTTTTCTAAGGTTAAATCATTAGATTTTAAAGATGTAGAGAAATATACTAAGGATTTTTGAAGAGCAAATAATTGAATTAATTCTCTGTTTTTTAAAGATTTATAAAGGGTTTTTTCAACCAAAAGACTCTTTCTATTTATTTGTCTTAGGTATAATAAATAGTAATTTGATGCTCTATATAATATTTGAAGCATAAATCTGACCTTCTTAAAAGTATAAAATGAAGAGATTTTTTCAATGGTAAAATCTGATAATACAGGACTATTTTTAAGACATACAGTTATAATTACGCTTTCGGTATATATTATTGCTAGTGGATATGTATCGTAAGTTAATGAATTATCGTCCATTTCAGTGAATGGAATATCTATAATTACAAGAGTAGCATTATTCTCAAATTCTATTCTTGAACCTTCTTCTTCATCTAATGCAGCTCTTATAAAATCTTGAGGAATATTAAGTTTTTGTGTAATTAAAAGAACTTCTTCATCGGATGGATTAATCATACTAATCCAAGAGCCATGTTCTATAGAATCGATTTCTGTGAGACGGCCCGAGGTATCACTTTTAAATATTGTAATCAATGTTATCACCTCATATAATAAAACTCATGAATATATTTTAACACTATATTTCTAATTGACAACTGTATATTTAAAAGTAATAATTATTATAGTACAAATAATTTAATTTATAATCATAATTTTGAAAAGTTAGAATTATAATATTAATATTAATGTTGTTATTGAAAATATAAATTTATGATAATATTAAATTATTGTATTTGTAGGAGGTCTTTTATGGCAATAGAAGAATTGCTATTCATAGCCTTAGCAGTTTCATTAGATGCTTTTGGTATTGCAATAGCTATTGGCTTAAATAGAGGGGCTAAGGCAAGACAAAAGTTTTCTTTTGCAATTTCTTTTGGTTTTTTCCAATTTTTGTTTTCTATTTTAGGAGGATTTGGTGGTAAAATATTTACAGAGAATATTGCTTCCGTCCCTGCAGTTATGGGGGGAATAGTTATTGCAATAGTTGGTATACTTATGATAAAGGAAGGTATGATAGAAAAAGAAGAAAGTATTGTCATAACCTTTAAAATGTACTTCATTTTAGGGATATCTGTGAGCATTGATGCAATAGTAATTGGATTTATTGCTTTCTCAAGGATAGAAAGTATGGTAACCTTAACACTCTTTACTGCTATTGTTGGTATGATAACATTTTTTATGAGCATATTAGCATTTATAATAGCAAAGTATCTAAGAAAAATCCATATATTAAGAAAATATGCTGATTATATAGGAGGCATAATTTTGATATTATTTGGATTAAAGATGATTTTCTTTTAAGGAAAGGATGATTAAAATGATAGAAACATTAAAAAACTTAAAAAGCTTTGAGGCAATCAAATTTTTTAAAGAGATGAATGAAATACCAAGAGGTTCAGGAAATGAAAAGGCTGTTAGCGATTGGTTAGTTAAGTTTGCCAAGGACAGAAATTTAGAAGTTATACAAGATGAAGCACTAAATGTTATTATTAAGAAGCCAGCTACTAGTGGTTATGAAAATGCTCCAACAGTGATTTTACAAGGGCATATGGATATGGTTTGTGAAAAAAATCAAGGAACTGAACATGACTTTGAAAAAGATCCAATAGAATTTATTATAGACGGCGATTTTATAAAGGCTAATGGAACTACATTAGGAGCGGATAATGGTATTGCAGTAGCTTATGCTCTTGCAATTCTTGATAATAAAACAACAGCTCACCCTCCTATAGAAGTATTGATTACTACTGAAGAAGAAACAGGAATGGGTGGAGCAACAAATTTAAATCCAGAACACTTAAATGGAAGAATATTAATAAATATAGACTCTGAAGAAGAAGGAGTACTATTAGTAAGTTGTGCAGGAGGAGTTAGACTTAAATTCTCTGTGCCAACAAATTATGAGAATATAGAAGGAAACTACAGTTCATTAGCTATTAAAATAAGAGGACTTAAAGGCGGACACTCTGGTATGGAAATTAAGAAAGAAAGAGGAAATGCCAATAAAATGATGGGTAGATTCTTAATGGATCTTAATTCAGTTGTAGACTTCAAACTAGCATCTTTAAATGGAGGAGCTAAAATGAATGCTATTCCAAGAGAAGCAGATGCTATTATAGCTGTAAGACCAGAAGATATAGTTAAAGTAGAAGGAAAAATAAAAGAATGGTCATCTATATTTATAAATGAATTACAAGGTATAGATGATGATTTGAAATTAACCTATGAAGTTACTAAGTCTGTAGATAAAGTATTCTGCGATGATACTAGACAGAAAGTTCTAAGAACATTATTCTTATTACCAAATGGAGTTCAAACTATGAGTATGGCAATACCAGGGTTAGTACAGAGTTCTACCAATGTAGGTGTGGTAACTACTACTAGTGAAGCTGTAGAATTTGACAATGCAGTTAGAAGCTCAGTAGCTTCTTTAAAAAAATCAATTGTAGATCGAATGACAGTACTTGCAGAAATAATGAATTGTGTTATAGAACTTGAATCAGATTATCCTGAGTGGCAGTATAATCCGGAATCTAAAATTAGAACTGTATTTGAACAAGTTTACGAAAATAAATTTGGTAATAAAGCAGAGATATCTGCAATTCATGCAGGACTTGAATGTGGATTAATTGGAGATAAATTTAATGGGAATATAGATCAGATTTCCTTTGGGCCAAATATTTTTGATGTTCACACACCAGATGAGCATGTAAGTATTTCTTCACTAGATAGAATGTATGATTACTTATTAAGTGTATTAGCAGAAATAAGATAGGAAGAACAAATGCTCCCCTTAAGGTAACGATAAATATTATCTTAAGGGGAGTTGTTTATTGTTGTATATTTATGGTTACTAAGGTATACTAAAATAGTTGTGTTTATGGGAAAAATCAATTGTTATTAGGAGAAATTTCAGATAGTTTCCATTTGCCAGACTTATGTTTTACCAAGTGAAGATTATAAGTCGTGGTTTTATATGGGCTTTTTCCTTCTATACCATTTACTTCCGCAATACATATATTACCATCTGAAAACTTAATGTTAAAGTCTTCTAGGGAATATAATTTATATTTATTAAAAATACCAGAAGTGGAATATTTTTTTATAGCATAATCTAAATTTTTACATTTAAAATTAGTGTAACTAAAAATAATTATATAAGTAGTAATTATAATTATTAAAGATATGAAGGAAAGAGTTTTGAATTTTTTAAGATTTTTTATAAGATTCATAATTCACACTCCTTTAAGGATATAATCAATTATAGCATTTAAAGTAATTTATGTAAATGAATTACAAAGATATTAGGAGGGTATAATAATGGATTTTTCTGCTATTGTATTAATGGAAAAGGATAAAGAGACGAAATTTTTTACAAGAGAGCTTGGAAGCTATGAGGTTAATGAAGGTGCAGAATATATTACTAAACTATTTTATGATGGTGAAAAGGTAAATTTATATTTTGATACTAACAAAGATGTCGAGGAGTGGGAGTTTTCAGCAATATACGATTTATTCGATGATGAAAGTTTCAAAGATATAGTAGACTCTATAGAAATTTATGATGAGGAGTTTAATCCTACGTGGATTGTTACTTTTGATTACGATGAAGATCATAATGTGCTAAATAATAGATTAAACAATGTATGTACAAGAATTAAGGAAGCTTTAGAAAAAGTTTTTATTGATATAGAAGGAAAATGTGAGGAATATCAATAGTACATAATTGGGGGAGAATCATGAGATTAGAACATATATGTAGAGTTAATGAATCAGATATACTTGGTAAACATGTATATGGTGATGATGGAAGAATATTGTTAAAAGCTGGTATGAGTCTTAGCAGTGTATACATAAAAAGACTTGAAGAGTTAGGAGTATATTATGTTTATCTTGAGGATGAACGATTAGAAGATGTAGACATAGTAGATGAAAAACTAATAGTACTAAAACAAGCCACTATGAAAAGCTTAAAGAATATATCAAGGGGTATAGGAAGTATAGTTGGTTCATGTGGAGATGAATATTTAGAAAATATGGATCAGTTGTTGAATTATATAATGGAAATTGAAGATGTGAATAAATGTTTAAATGATGTAAAAACTCATGATAACTACACATTTTTGCATAGTATAAACACTGGAATTATGTCAGTATTTTTAGGCATGAGCCTTGGAATGAAAAAGTGGGCAGTACGAGAATTAGGTATATGTGGAATGTTACATGATGTAGGAAAAATAAAAGTGCCTGCAGGTATAATTAATAAAAATGGGAAGCTTTCTGATGAGGAGTTTGAAGTCATGAAGAAACACCCAATTTATGGTGGGGAAATATTGAGTAAAAATTATAAAATTCCAGCTAGTGCAATTGAAGGAGTAGAGCAGCATCATGAAAAAATTAATGGAAAAGGATATCCTTATGGATTGCAAGGGGATCAAATTTCAAGATTTGGTAAGATCGTAGGAATATGCGATGTATATGATGCGGTAACTAGTGATAGAAGCTATAGAAAAAAATTTGAGCCTAATCAAGCTTATGAGCTTATACTTTCTGGATCAGGAAGTCAGTTTGATGAAAAATTAGTGCGCACATTTAAAGAAACATTTTCAGTATATCCATTAGGGTGTTGTGTTAAACTTTCTAATGGAGTAGAAGGATATGTTATAAGTCAGAACAAAGGGTTCCCCGATAGGCCTATAATAAGAGTACTATATGATCATGAAACTAGAAAACCAGTAAAATTTTATGAAATTAATTTGTTGGAAAAAATTAATTTAATTATCCAATGTGTAATTTAATAAATATATGGATTGAGGGATGTACTGTTTTTAATTATGCTGTATAATTGAGGTATGTCCTTTTGGTTTTGATATAGAAATTTGGCGTATATATATTTTACCCGATGACTACCAGCTCTAATACTTTCATCTTCTTCAAAGTGGGGGTAAGGAGTTGCTACGTCCTTGGATAAGGATGTCTATTCAGGGGGGTAAAAACCCCATCTGAAACAAAGAACTCTGTTTCTATTATGATTAAAGTACAATTGGAGGTAAAATAAAATGAAGATATCTAATATAAAGATTTCAATAACAGAAAAAGATTTATACAGTATTGTTGTAGATGTATTAAGAGACTATGTACACGTTGAAGGACTTAAAATTGACAAAATATTAGTAGATAAAAATATTAATGTAGTTGGAAGTTATAAGCATAAAGTATCTATTCCTTTTTCTGTTGATATATCTATAAACAAAGTTGAGAATAATAAACTATATTTAAGTATAGATAAAATTAATGTAAAAAGTCTTAAAATATTTAAAGGCATTGTAAATGTGGCATTAAAAGTAATTAGCTCAAAAGTAGCTAATTTTGGCATAGAGTTTACTGATGATATGATAATTATAGATTTATATAAGTTGTGTAAAGTTATACCAATGGTTGATTTTAAATTAGAAGATTTATCTATAATCCCATATGGTCTTGAAGCAGAGGTTAGTAATTTTAATTTTAAAAATGAAAATGATAAATCTAATGATAAAAATGAAGAAAAAAAAGAAGAAGAAGTGCCAATTTCCAGTGTAGAATCTAATAAAAAAAATTTAGATAATCATAAAGAGTATACTTATAGAAGGTTTAGAAAAGAATTTAAAGAAAGATTTTCTGCAAAATATGAAAAGATGTATCCCTATGTAGTGATGATACCAGATATAATTGCTTTGTTTATGAGGTTATATAAGGACAAAAGAGTAGCAAAAGAGGTAAAGTTTAATATATCTATTGCTTTAGGATATCTTTTGTTTCCTTTAGATATATTACCAGATACATTACCTATTATAGGTAAGATTGATGATTTAGCAGTTACATTTTTTATACTTCAAAAGGTGCTTTGTGATATTCCAGAAGAAATAATTCTTGATAATTGGGAAGGTCAGAGCAATATTATAGAGGTTTCTAGAGAAGCTATGACTTTACTAAATGACAAGTTTGGAGCAAAAGAAATAAGAAAAATGGTAGATGTAGTAAGAATATCTATAAAAAAGTCTATAGTATTTTTTACTAAATAAATCTACGTTTAAGGTAGGGGTTATTATGGCAACTAAATATTATGCGATAAAAAAAGGAAGAGATTTTAATAATAATGTAGACGTTAATAATATTATTGTTAAAAGTTGGAGTGAGTGTCTTTCCTATGTAAAAGGAGCGAAAGGTGCTATATATAAGAGTTTTTTAACAGAAAAAGAGGCAAAAGATTATTTAGATAATAGTTCAGAATTAAAGAAAGGTGTGGACAACTATCCTTTAGATGTGCCTCATATATATGTTGATGGAAGCTATAACATATCTACAGAAGAGTTTGGATATGGGGTACTTGTAGTTGAAAAGGATATAATTACATATGTCAGCTATGGTGGAGGCAAGAATAATCAGTGCAATCAAAGGCAAGTAAATGGAGAGCTGAAGGCTGCTATAAATGGTGTAAAATATGCATTAGATAATAACTATAGAGAAATAGTATTATTTTATGATTATGCTGGAGTCTGTCAACATGCAACAGGCGCATGGGAGAGAAATACAGTTTTATCAAAGGAATACTATGAAGTTATTAACAAGTTAAAAAAAGAAGGTAATATAAACATTATATTTGTTAAGGTAGATAGTCATACTAATGATTTATATAATGATATTGCAGATGAGTTGGCAAAAAGTGGTGCTGGGGTAGAATTTGATTCTGTAGTAGATAAAGCTGTTGAAAATAATACTTTAAGGGTTGCTACTAGTGACGTTAAAAATAAACTTTCTAAAATTATTAAGAAAAATATTAGTAACGTTATGTCTCTAGATGTTCATAGTACTATAGGAATTGAAGATAAATATCACATTACCAGAATAATAGAACACTTAAATAGTATAGATATAAATGAGAGAGAAAAATATTTAAAATGTGTACCTATAGAGGTTAAGGATAAAATTATATTAGAATTAATTCAAAACTTAAAATAAATTAATTATAGGCATATAAATTAGAAATATGTGCATCCTATAAACATACTTAAGATCTGCTAATTATGAATAAGTAAATATTATTGTAACCTAAAATATCTATTTATTTATATGGAAAATTCTATGGAATTTTAGGTGGATAAGTATACAATGAGAAGGGATGTGTATTTTATGAAAATGTTATTAAAGATTATGGTGTTGATAGCAAGTTTAGCCTTAGCTGTTAATTACGTAATGCCTTCAATGGATGGAAGAACTAAAAGAAAATTAAGGAAAAAGGCTAAGAGATTTCAACATAGAGCTGAAGATATGTTTAATAAAGCAATGGTTCCTTTAAGATAGCTAGAGCAGATTTTCTGCTCTAGCTATCTTTATTTTAAATAAAGTTTAATATAATACAATAAAACTGATTAAATTAACTCACATTTAATAAAAAATTAAGACATTTATTTTTGTGTATTTTGTTTGTTTATGGTACAATATAGGGGTATAATTATCTGAAGTAATTAGGAAGCATTTGCTAAGAGAAGAGGATGAATTTATGGAAATTTTATCTTTAGGAGAAAAAATAAAAAAAAGGAGAAAGGAGCTTGATTTAACTCTAAAAAATCTGGCTGGAGATAGAATAACTGCTGGTCAAATAAGTTTAATTGAATCAGGTAAATCTAATCCTAGCATGGACTTGTTAGAATATTTAGCAGGTGCATTAAAAGTTTCGGTAGAACACCTTATGGAGACTGAAGAAACGCAAGCAGGCAAGATTTGTATATACTATCAAAATATCGCGGAATCTAATATATTAAATAATAATTTGGAGATAGCTTGGAAGGCATTAGAAGATTCATTTTTATATATTGAAAAATATGGTCTTGAATTAAATATGGCAACTAATTTGTATTTAAAAGCCTTAATACATGAAAAGAAAAAAGAATATGATGAAGCTCAGGAGTTACTACTTTCAGCTAATAATATATATATTAAATATAATTGTAGTGACGAAATTATTAAAGTATTTATGCTTCTAGGCAAAATTACTCTTGAACTTGATGCATATCATTCTGCATATAGCTATTTTCAACAAGCAGAGAAGGTGTTTGAAGAAAGTGATGTATATAATGAAGTTGCTATGGGTAAGGTTTATTATTACATAAGCAAAACTCTTAATAAAATGGGAATTGATAAAGAAGCAATAGAGTATATGAAATATGCTGAAGAAAAACTTTTAAAACTAAAGGATTCGAGAAACTATGGAGAATCATTTATGAAGATTGGACAAGTAAGGTTTAAAGAGGGTAACTTAAACCAGGCTATTGCATACACTGAAAAAAGTTTGAATCTCTTTAGAACTAGACAACAAAGTATTTTAATTACAGATTTAATGTCAGGGTTAGGAGAAATGTTTTCAGAATATGGATATGTAGACAGGTCCTTTGAATATCTTTTAGATGCTAAAGCTATTAAAGAAAGGCTTTCTGAGGAATCTACTGTTAATACTTTAATGTTGATTTGTAATAACTATATAAAATTAAAAGATGAAATAAATGCAAAAAAGGTACTAGAACAGATAGTATCCAATATGCAAAATTTAAGTGTAACAGATTGTACTTTAATGTACAAGTACCATATTCTTAAATATAAAATTGAGTTACTAGAGAAGAAGTATGAAGAAGCAGAAAGAACTTTAATAGATGCTTTAAACTATACAGAAAAAATGAATTATCATAAGGAAAGTGCTGAAATTGCTATTGCCTTAGGAAAATTCTACATGGACTTAGGAAGAGAAGAAGAAGCTGGAAAATATTTAGATGAAGGGGTTAAGATTCTTGAAGAAACAAAATGCTTAACGGATTTTTAAAAATGGGGGATAACTATGGAAATATTATCGGCTGGAGAAAAAATAAAGAGGACCAGAATATATAAAGGTCTAACTTTAAAAGATATATGTGAAGATAAAATTTCCGTTTCTAAAATGAGTTGTATAGAAAACAATAAGGTTGATCCAGAAGATTGGATTCTAGAAATTATTGTAGATAAGCTTGGATTAGATATGGAGTATTTAAAACATGGTGTAAGAGAACAGATAGAAGCAAATATTGAAAAATTTAATTCTATGACGCCATTAATTTCTTTAGAAGATGTACTATACAATGTAGATTATGCAGAAAAGTATCACTATTATGATTTGAGTTGTAAACTATTTCAAATACTATTTGAATACTATTTGAATCACGGTATGTCAGCGGAATTAAGTACTACTATACCTAGATATTATAATTCTTGTCAAAAGTCTAAAGATGAAATTTTACATATTAATTATTATATGTATATAGCAAAATATTTATATACTAATGGTGAATGTTCTCAAGCAGGTAGTTATATATCAACAGTAAGGAAGAAACTTATTGAATTAGATAAAAAAGACTCAGTAGAATATATAAAGGCAACTTATAATCAAGTAGTAATCTATATAATGTGTAATAATATAATTAAAGCAAAAAAAGTTAGTGAAGATTTAAAGGAAATACTTTCATTTAATAAAAATGAGTATGTAAATGCAGAAATATATAAAGTACTAGCTATTATAGAAATTTATTTAGGTGGCGATGAAGTTAAATACTATGAAGAGCAAGCTTTAAAAAGATATGATAACTTGCTAGATAAAAAAGCAAGAGCGTATTATGATCTTGCAAAAGCTATGTTTGAAAATGGAATTAAAGACGAGGCTTTAGACTATGTAGAAAGAGCATTGAGTGAATATCCAAGAAGTGATAAAGAGCAGTTATGTGAATTTTTAATTGATGGGGTTAAAAGTTTGATAGAGTATGGTTACTACGATTTAGTGTTAAACTATATAGAAGAAGTCCTAGATTTATCTATTGAACTAGAGCTTGTTCCAATAATGGAAAAAGCATACTACTATAAAGCCATGATATTCGAAAGGAAGAAGAATTATATAATGGCTGAAACGTATATGATGCTTTCTTTAGATGCTCTGATGAAATATGGAACTAAGAGTGAAATATGTAAAAGGTATATGAAGATAGGTACCATGTATCATGATATGGGAAATGTTAATGATTCAATAAAATATTTTAGTTTGGCCTTTAAGATGGATAAAAGTTTTTATTAGCTAGTAATTTTATTTATCAGGATTTAATATGAAAATAGGTTGTTGCAAAATGATTTTTAATCACTTTGCAACAACCTATTTTTATTTTATAAATCTTTTTATAATATGATCTTTAGCTTTGATTTCGAAGGAATCATTTAGAGGGGAAAGTTCAACTTCATCATACTTATTTTTTATGGCTAAAGATAAAAGTCTATCTGTAAGCTCGGGATTTTTAGATAGTAGGCTTCCATGAAAATAAGTGCAGAAAGTATTTTTATAAACACAACCTTCTTTTTTATCTTCACCATTGTTACCGAATCCGTATTTCACTATACCAAGAGGATTTAAATCACCAATGTAAGTTTTACCTGAATGATTTTCAAATCCTACGTAGGTTTCATTAAAGAATTCATTATATATAATTGAATTGCCTATTAATCTTTCATTAGAAGCTTTGGTATAAATATCTAATACACCCAATCCTTCTAAAACCTCACCTGTAGAAGTTTCGTAGGTTTTTCCTAAAAGTTGATATCCTCCACATATGCATATAAATACTTTTCCAGATTCTATATAATCGGTAATCCCTTGTTTCTTAGTTTCTACTAAGTCTTTAGAAACTATGGACTGTTCATAATCTTGACCACCTCCGAAGAACACTATATCAAAATCTTCAGGGTTAAATTCATCACCTATTGATACGTTTTTTATTATAACATTTATTCCTCTTTTCTCAGCCCTATGTTTAAGAATTAGAATATTTCCAATATCACCATAAACATTCAACAAATCAGGATATAAATGACATATATTAATTTCCATAAACTCACCTTAACCTTACCAAATTTTATTTATATAGCCTTTACTGTGCAATAACTTTCTAAGATGTAACATAGCAGTATATGTAACAAGTACATATGTGGTTTCTGCTTCAGCACTTATTATATTATTTATAAGCTCATCATCGGACTCGCAGATTTTAAAGTTTTCTTCTTTAAGATTAGCAATCTTTAGTCTTACAGCCATATCATAAAGACGTATACCAGAGATTATAATATCATTTATTTCTAGTGAATTTAATTTTTCAAAATCTACATCCCATATCCATGAAACATCTGTACCATCGGCATAATTATCATTTAACATCAATGCTAAATTTATAGGTTTATTATTAAGAAGCAAAGTGTTTATAGCTTGGTTATAACCAGCAGGATTTTTTACAAGAATTATTTTTACTTCTTTTCCATTTATATTTAGACTCTCTTGCCTTCCAAAAGTGCTCTTTTGATTTTGTAAAGATGCTTTAATTGAAGTTGATTCTATACCTAATTCTAGTGTTACAGATAATGCGCAAATAGCATTATATATGTTATATTCTCCAGATTGATTTATAAAGTAACTTTCTTCATTAACAACAACTTCTGAGCCTTTGGTAGTTAAAGCTGTTATTTCATCAATATGATATTTAAGTTCAGGTCTTTCATAACCACAATTTGCACAAAAGTATTTTCCTAGATGGTTGTAAGTAATAAATTCGTAACTATAAGGAGTCTTACAGAATTTACAGAACTTGCTGTCTGCATTTACATTTAAAACTGTATTTTCTTTAATAGGAACATTAAAGCCATAATAAACTATAGGATTGTTGGCATCAATTTTACCTAGTAGAGATTCATCACCATTTAGAACAAGTAGAGATTGAGGAGATTTATGTATTCCTTCTAAAATTTTATTATAAGTAGTATGTACCTCTCCATATCTATCTAACTGATCCCTAAATAGATTAGTTACAGTAATTATTTCAGGCTTTATATATTCTGTTATGAATTTAAGGTAAGCCTCATCTACTTCGATAACTGCGTACATATCTTTATTCTTATTAGAAAATTTGAAATTAGAAATGAAAGACGCAACTATTCCAGTATTCATATTAGCTCCAGTATTATTTGTTATAGCATTTTTACCGGCTTTATTAAGAATATTATAAATCATGCTAGTGGTTGTAGTTTTACCGTTAGTACCTGTGATTAAAATTACTTTATAACCTTTAGCAACTGTTGACAATATACTTCTGTCTAAGGCTAAAGCGACTTTGCCAGGAAAGTTTGAACCTCCTTTGAATAATTTGGTACTTAGTTTTAATATAATTTTTGAAGTGACTATAGCTATAAATGAATTTATCTTAATTTTTCACACATCCTTTAAATATTTCTCAGAGTTATTTTAATTAATTAATTTAAGTATTTATAAGTATATCAATTTTATATTATAACATATATCTACATTAATGACATCATTCTAAATTGAAAATGAAAGGATGATTTAAAATATTAATTTAGATTTAAAAAAATTTAAAAGTTAGCAAAATTCGATAAAAGTGATGTACTATATACCATTACAAAATTTAAAATGCAGTATAATGAAGTTCGACTTGCAATAATTCTGAATAAAATATGATTTAATAAAGAAAAATAAAATATTTGTTGCATTTTTATAAAAAAGTAGTATTATAATATTAGGAAATTAAAAAAATGTGTTACATTAATTCCTAGAAGATATTTGGGGGTAGTAAAATGGATTTTAACTTAAATAATTTAAAAATTAATACTAATAAGGAAGTTTATAAAAATTTAAGCTATGCTGAGTTAGTTTCTCATGCTATTAAAAATGAAGAAGGAATTCTTGCTAATAGTGGAGCTTTTGTTGTAAAAACAGGAAAGTATACAGGAAGATCTCCTAAAGATAGATTTATCGTAAGACAAGAAAGTGTAAATGATTTAATTAACTGGGGAGAGGTTAACTTACCCATAGAAGAAGAAATTTTCAATAATTTATATTCACAAGTTATAGATTATTTATCTGATAAGAATTTATATGTATTTGATGGTTATGTTGGAGCAATGAAAGAGTATAGCATGAATATAAGAGTTGTCAATGAATTGGCATCACAAGCTCTAATGTCTAATCAATTATTTAGAAGATATGAAAAAGAACAATTAGAAAGTTTTAAACCTGAGTTTAATGTAATTGTAGCACCAGGTTTTAAAGCTAAAGGAAAAGAGGATGGAGTAAACTCTGAAGCCTTTATAATAATTAATTTTGAAAAGAAGATTGTTTTAATTGGTGGAAGCCAATATTCTGGAGAGATTAAGAAATCAATATTCTCTATAATGAACTTCTTATTACCTAAAAAGGGTGTATTCCCTATGCACTGTTCAGCTAATATCGGAGAAGATGGCGATACCGCTGTATTCTTTGGACTTTCTGGAACTGGAAAGACGACTTTATCTGCAGATCCAGATAGAAAATTAATTGGTGATGATGAACATGGTTGGTGTAATGAAGGAGTATTTAACTTTGAGGGTGGATGCTATGCAAAAACTATCAAGTTAGATAAAGAAAAGGAAAGAGAAATTTATAACGCTTTAAAATTTGGAGCATTGCTAGAAAATGTAGTTTTAGATGAGAATAATAGGCCAATGTTTGATGATGATTCATTAACTGAAAATACAAGAGGAGCATATCCTATAGATTTTATCGAAAATGTTGAAATAAGTGGAGTTGGTGGAAATCCTAATACAGTAGTATTCTTAACTGCAGATGCTTTTGGTGTAATACCACCAATATCTAAATTATCTAAAGAAGCTGCTATGTATCACTTTATGTCTGGATATACTAGTAAGCTAGCTGGTACAGAAAGAGGAATAACTAAACCAAAAGCTACATTCTCCGCTTGTTTTGGTGAACCTTTTATGCTTATGAAACCAGAAGTATATGCTAAACTATTAGGAGAAAGAATTATAAAAAATAATACAGAAGTATATCTTGTTAATACTGGATGGTCTGGTGGAGAATATGGTGTAGGTAAAAGAATGAATTTATCTTATACTAGAGCTATGGTTAAGGCTGCTATAGAAGGCAATTTAAGAAATGCTGAATTCGAAAAGGATGAAAACTTTAATGTTCTTATACCTAAAGAGGTTCCAAATGTACCATCTGAAATATTAAAACCTAAAAATACTTGGGAAGATAAAAAAGAGTATGATAAGAAAGTGTACGAGCTTGTTAAACAGTTCCGTGAAAACTTTAAAAAATTTGATAGCGTAAGTGAAGATATATTGAAGGCAGCACCTGGATGTAATAAATAATAATTACAAAGAAAAGAAACTCAGATTAAAATGAGTTTCTTTTCTTTATATAGAGATAGAATAATTTAAAGAACGAAAATTTGTCATGAAGTATAGAAAACTTTTATTTTATTGGAAAAAAGTTTATAATAAAATATAAATATAACAATATGCAGATGTAAAGGGGAGTAATGGGTTGAAAGCTAGAAAAAGAAAAAATATAGGATTAGGTGTTTTGGTTATAATATTAAGTGTTGTAGGATTTTGGATGTTTAGTCAAAGAGACAAAGAACATGATTATACTGCTAAAGTAGAAAAATGGGATAATTTATATTCAGGAAATAATATAAAGTTTTATTACATTGATAGTTCTGTAGCGGAAATAGCTACCCTAAAAAGTAAATATAAAGTAGAGACTTTAGTTAGTGAAAATACTAGTGAAATTATGAAATGTGTAGATATAAACAAATGGTTAGATGAAAAAGGGGAAATAACCCTTTCCGATATGGATACTAACAAAGATGGAGAAGAGCTTTTAAAAATTCTAATGTCGGGTAAAAAGGTTTCACAAAAGGATTATAATATGGTGCTTCAAGAATTGTTGGCTTCAATAGGTATAAAGGTTAGAGTTGGAGAATATAGGTTAAATGGAAACTACTCTGTATTAGAAGTATGGGATTCTAATTTTAATAAGTGGATAATGTTTGATGTGGTTACAGGTGGATATTTTAAAGAGGGTGATGAACCTTTAAGTGCCATTGAGGTTCTAAAGAAAGATTTATCGCAGCTTAAGGTTAGCAGTGATGAAGATGGAGTTTTAAATAAAAAGTCTATAAAGCTATTAAATAACCATCTAGGTACTTACAGTATAAGAATTGATAACAGTAAATATGAGGGATCTATAATAAACTCATATATAACATATGTAAAAGATGTTATGGATGCTCAATTAGAAACTTCTAAAGGTTATATTCCACCAACTATATTTGTAGATAATGATTCTTTATTTAACATTAATCCTTATGAAGAAAAAGAGAACAATGAGTTAGATAAAATTCCTACTATTATATTTGCGAAAACTAATGTAAAGGAAGATGATGATAACTATATAAAATTTACATTAGGAGCATTTATGAATAGTTTAATGGTTGAGGAGTTTTATGTTAGAGTAAATAATGGAGATTTTATTAAGGTTGACACCTATTATAATTTATCTATAGAAAAAGGTGTTACAACTATAGAAATTTCATTAGACGGTACTAATCCCTTACGACAGGTGGTTATAAAGAAATAGAAGAAAGGGGAAAAGAGAAAACTAGGGACGTAGATTACATTACCTTTCCGCAAGCTTTGTGTGCAGGAATATAATTGTTGATTTTTACAATTTTGAGGTAATAGTTACTTAACTTATATATAATATAAAAATAAAATAAATAAGTTAAGTATTTGTAAATATAAGACGTTTAAATGAATAATATAGGGATTATATAAATGTGTAATAAGCATTTATATATTACAATTAGAATACTACACCATAAAAGTGCTGTATATTAACTCATTTGGTATGAATAATAAAGTGATATAATCTAAAAAGTATATCACTTTATTGATTTTTTACAATAGTCAGAAATTTGACATAATATATAAAGAAAATTATAATATAGCTAGTTATAAATTGATATTACCATTTGGCATGTGGAGGGTATGTATGAAAGAAATCAAACGTTATTTAGAGACAAGAGAAGGGGAATATAGTTTTTATTTTGCAGATTTAAAAAGCGATTATACTTATGGGTTTAATGAAGATCTTAAAATGGTAGCTGCTGGTTGTATTAAACTTCCTATTGCTATGGCAGTAATGAAAGAAGTGGAATCTACTAATATATTTTTAGATCAATTAGTAACAATAACAAATGATGATAAGGTTTCGGGATCTTTTGGTATTATACATGAATTAGAAGGTAGACAATATAGTATTAAAGAGTTAATAGTTGCAATGCTTATTCAAAGTGATAATACAGCAGCGTGTAAACTTATAAACACTATAGGCAAAGATAGGATAAATAGTATCATTCATGATATGGGGTTAACATCTACATTTATAAAAAAATATCCATCTGGTGAAAAAGAAGACTTTGATAATGAAAATATAACTACAAGCTATGATCTATGTAAAGGTTTAGCACTATTAAGCAAGGGGAAAGTGTTAAATGGAGAACATAGTAAATTTATTTTAGAAGTTATTAGGAGAAATCAATTAACCACAGGGATATCATTTTATTGGCCTAAAGATTTTAAAGTTAAAACGGCACATAAAGCAGGAAGTTTAGAAGGAATAGAAAATGATATTGTGTTATTAAATTTGGAAAAAGGTGATTTTGTATTTGTTGTTATGTCAAGAAATTTACCTTCTAATGTTTATGGAGTTAGTTCTTTAGCAAGAGTTGGGAAGATGATGTTTGATATTATTGATAAGGATTGGAATTAATATAATATCTCTAAGTTAAAGAGCGTGGATTTTGTCCACGCTCTTTAACTTGATATTAAATTATTAAAATTTCGCAATGTAATTTTAAAGAAAAAGGCAAAGTTTAGTTTGATTTTTAAACTTATAATCATTAGAAATCAAGGAACACTGAAATCACTGGTAACAATATTGCCTGGTGTATCAGTAATAGAATTATATAGCTATTATAAGGAAATAAAAGAAATATGTATTTCTTTTAACATAATGCGGTTATTATAAAAAAACAAGCTATCATATCATGATAAGATAAGTCTTGTCGCTGAGAGATGCGGCAGAAAACAACAAGAAATTAAGAGAAAAACTTCTTAAAAAAATGTTGACAGATAAGAGATTATCTAGTAGAATAGTAAGAGTCGTCGGAAGTAATCGATGGTAATGAAAACCAAATGGTCTTTGAAAATTAAACAGAGAAAAAGGTAAAACCAGTTAATTCCGATAGAGAAATCTATCAAATAAATGACTTAACAAGTCAGCGAAAAAAGAGCATAGCTCAAACTTTTTAAATTGAGAGTTTGATCCTGGCTCAGGACGAACGCTGGCGGCGTGCCTAACACATGCAAGTCGAGCGATGAAACCCTTCGGGGTGAATTAGCGGCGGACGGGTGAGTAACACGTGGGTAACCTGCCTTATAGAGGGGGATAGCCTTCCGAAAGGAAGATTAATACCGCATGAAATGTTTTTATCGCATGGTAGAAACATCAAAGGAGTAATCCGCTATAAGATGGACCCGCGGCGCATTAGCTAGTTGGTGAGGTAACGGCCCACCAAGGCGACGATGCGTAGCCGACCTGAGAGGGTGAT